>JAFAIV010000343.1 GCA_019236545.1 Actinomycetota bacterium
GTGATCAGGAGCTGCTGCCGCGTCTCCTCCGGCAGGTCGCGGTGGACGAGCGTCGCCAGCGCGCCGTAGACCGAGGCGGCCGGCGTGCGGAGCTCGTGCGAGGCGATGGCGACGAAGTTCAGCTTGAGCTCGTCGAGCATCACCGTCTCCTGGTGCAGGCGCGCACGCTCGATCGCGAGCGCGACCCGCTCCGCGACGAGCGAGAGCAGCTCGACGTCGTCCTGCGTGAAGCGGCGGAAGGTGAGCGTGCCGACGTGGAGGACGCCGATCGCCTCGCCCGCGACGAGCAGCGGCACGCCGAGCATCGAGCGGATCTGCTTCTGGCGGAGGATCGGGTTCCAGACCTGGTAGTGGTCGAGGTCGTCGATGATCACCGGGTGCTTCTCGGCGGCGACGCGGCCGGCGAAACCGGCGCCGAGCGGGATGCGGACTCCAGCCTCGACCTCCTCCTCGATCCCGAGCGCGGCGCGCGCCACGAGCTCGTCGGTCGACGCGTCCACGAGCAGGACGGCGCAGGTGTCCGTCCTGAGAATGTCGCGGATCCGCGGGAGGAGCACCGCGAGCAGATCGTCGAGCTCGAGGTGGGCAAGGGCCGCGTCGGTGACGGCCTGGACGTGCTCGAGCCGCTGGCGGGCGAGCCGCTCCGCCTCGAACAGGCGCGCGTGCTCGATCGCGATCGCGGCCCGGTCCGCGGCGAGCTGGAGCATCTCGATGTCGCCGTCGCGGAAGAGGCGCGGCGTGAGCGAGCCCACGTGGAGGACGCCGATCGAGTCGCCGCCGACGAGGAGCGGCACGCCGAGCATCGACTTGATCCCCTTGTCGCGGAGGATCGGGTTGAGGACGTCGGAGTGGTCGACGTCGTCGAGGACGACGGGTGAGCGTTGCGCGGCGACGCGGCCCGCGAAGCCGCGGCCGAGCGGGATGCGGACGCCCGCCTCGACCTCCTCCTCGATTCCGACGGCCGCGCGCGCGACAAGCTCGCCGCTCGCCTCGTCGAGGAGCAGCACGGCGCACGTGTCCACGGCGAGCATGTCCCGGGTGCGCTCGAGCAGCGCGCCCAGGAGCTGCTCGAGCTCGAGATGCGCCAATGCTGCATCCGTCAACGACTGCAGCCGACGGAGTCGTTCAGCATCGTGAACGAGTTCGGACCCCACCGGCGCGGAATGGTAGGGCACCTGGAGTCAACGCGTGCGGAGGCGGGTAGGTACGGCCCATGAGGAAGAAACGACTCGCGCGCGAGCTTCGCGCGCTCAGCGAGCAACACGAACGGCTCCAGGAGGCACATCGCCGCCTCGCGGCGCACACCGAGGTGATCGCGGTCGCGGTGCGCTCGCCCGACCTCGTGCCGCAGGCCGACCTCGACGAGGCGATCGCGGGCGTCCACGCGCTGAACGCCCCAACCGTCGGGCCGTAGTTTCCCTGGTTTCGAACCGGACACAGGACCGGAACACTGCGTTCACGCAGTCCGGCACTCGAAGGGGGTCACAATGCAGACCGTCGTCGCCCGTTTCCACCACCTGAGCCGCGATCTGGAGGAGATCGAGGACGAGCTCCGCGCGAACGGCGCGCCCGACGCGCAGATCACGGGCTACGTCGTCGCGATGACCTTCGACACGGACTCGCACAAGAAGGCGGCCGCGGACGCGCGCCGCGCCCTCGACGGCATGGGCGCGACGCGCATCAAGATCATCAAGCGGCACGGCGACGTCACGGCGCCGGTGTAGGCACCGCCCGGCCGACGACGAGGGGCGCCACGACCGGCGGCATCGCCCGCCACCGCGCGGGCCGCAGGTCCGTCTCGAAGCCCGCCGCCCGCAGGATCTCCTCCGTCTCCTGGTCGCAACGGCAGCCGCGCGCGAAGCTCGCCCACGGCCCGCGGAGCAGCCGCTGCACTCCGGCGAGGACGCGACCGTGCGCGCGCACGTGCTCGATCAGGAGGAGCCTTCCGCCGGGCCGGAGGACGCGCCGGATCTCGCCGAGCGTCGCCCGCGGTTCGGACACCGTGCAGAGCACGAGCGTCGAGACCACCGTGTCGACGGAGCCGTCCGCGAACGGGAGCCGCTCCGCGGGCGCCGCGACGACGGTGGCGCGGCCGGCCGCCCGGCGCCGAAGCTTGCGGTACATCGACGGATCCGGCTCGGTGAGGATCAGCTCCGTGACGTCCTTCGGGTAGTGCGGGACGTTGAGGCCGGTCCCGGCGCCGATCTCGAGGGTGCGGCCGCGAGCCTCCCGGAGCAGCTCGCTCCGGCGGCGGCTCATCCCGAACACCTCACCCGGCCGCAGGGTCGTGTCGTAGATCAGGGCGAATCCGGTCGCCCACCATGTCTGCCGCTCCTTGGCGGCGAGTGCGATGTCTGTCATGCGACGAGCGTGCCCGGCGTCGCCGCCGCTGCGCATCGCCCGCAGCGGCCATCCGGCCAGGATGGCCGATTCAGATCAGCCCGAGGCGCGCGGCCTCGGCGACGGCGGCGGTGCGCGACGTGCTGCCGAGCTTGCGGCGGATGTTCGCCACGTGCCGGTGCACCGTGTGCGGGCTGAGCACGAGCTGCTCGGCGATCTCCTCGTCGGTGAGGCCGCGGGCGACGAGCCCGAGCACCTCCCGTTCCCGCTCCGAGAGGAGCCGGGACTCCTCGGCGGCGGGCGCGGCGGAGACGCCTCGGCAGGCTCGCACGACGGCGTCCGAATCCTCGTACCACGGCAGGTGCGCCTTCCCGGCGAGCGGGACGAAGGTCGCGTCCGGCAGCGCGGCGGCGAGCTCGCGGCCGAGCGCGTACGGCACCGCGCGGTCGAAGCGGCGGTGCAGCACGACGGCGGGCGCCGCGACGTTCGGCACGTCGGCCGTGACGTCGACGGAGTAGACGAACTCGAGCAGCCGCGCCGCCGTCTCCGCATCCGTGGACTCCCGCTGCAGGCGCGCGAGCCGCGCCTGCGCCCCGTCGGTGTCGTCGCCGAGGAAGCTCTGCGCCAGCAGGCGCGACCCGAGCCCCCAGTGGGAGCGGATCGCCGCGACGACCGCCGCCCGCACGTCCGCCGGCGCGACGTCCACCCCGCGCGCGTACGCGCCGTAGAGGATCAGCCGCTCGACGCGATCCGGATGGCGCGCCGCGAACGCGACCGCCGTGCACCCGCCCGACGAGCCGCCCATCAGCGTCACCCGCTCCGCGCCGAGATGGTCGAGCAGCGCCTCGAGGCACGCGAGCTCCGCGTCCAGCGTGAAGTCCGACGGCCCCACCTCGCGGTCGGAGAGGCCGACGCCGACCCGGTCGTACCGGACGAGCGCGGAGCCCGCGCCGAGGTTCCGCCAGAACCGCGTGTACTGCGGGTCGGTCGCGTCCGCCTCGAGATGGCTCACCCACCACGCCGGCGCGACCAGGAACGGCCCGTCGCCCTCGACCTCGTACGCGACGCGCCTGCCCGACCACTCGAGGAACTGGACCGCCGCGCTAGCTCCCGCTGCGATCGATCAGCTCGATCCGGTAACCGTCCGGGTCGCGCACGAAGCAGAGGAGCGAGCCGCCCTCGCGGACTCGGTACGGCTCCCGCTCCGGCTCGATGCCCTGCTCCTTCAGCTGCGCGAGCGTCTGCCCCAGGTCGTCGACGCCGACCGCGATGTGGCCGTACGCGGTGCCCATCTCGTACGTGCGGCCGTCGTGGTTGTACGTCAGCTCGAGCACCGAGCGCTGGTCGCCGATGCCGAAGAAGTAGTTCGTCGCCTCGAGCTCGCCGTTGCGGACGATGTCCATGTCGTGCTCGAACGTGAAGCCGAGGGCCTCGTAGAAGCCGCGGCTGCGCTCCGGATCCGTGATCCGCACCATCGTGTGGAGGAAGGTCGCCATGACCGGATCCTACGCCGCGCGGCCTCGTGAGCTTTACCTCGAATTTGCGTTGCCGCTCACGAAAACACCGATAACACGACATGGCAGGATCGAACCCCCGACCCAACGGAGCACACAGATGAGATTGCGGACTCTCGCCATCGTCGCCGCCGCGGCGCTGTGCGTCGCGGCCCCGGCCGCGCTCGCCGACAACGGCACCACGACGACGACCACGACGACCACCACCTCGACGACGCCCGCCGGCGGCCACGGAGGCAAGTGCCAGGGCCAGACGACCCCGACGATCGACACCTCTCAGGTGCAGGCGGACATCGCCAAGCTGAACACCGACGTGCAGACGCGCCACCAGACGCTGGACTCCGACATCCAGGCGCTGACCTCCGACGCGCAGGGCGGGGCGAGCGCCGACACGCTCAAGGCCGACCGGGCGAAGACGCAGTCGGACTTCGCGACGAACGAGTCGGTCGTCAAGCAGGACCGCGCGCAGGTCGAGTCGGACTCGAAGTCCCTGATTCAGTCGGTCGACAAGGGCTGCGGCGCCCGCAAGGCGGCGCACGACCAGCTCGAGGCCCTGCGCAAGAGCGCCGCGCAGGCGCTCCAGGCGGAGCTCGTCCAGTTCAAGCAGGAGAACCAGCAGCTCCGGGACGCGGCGAAGGCCGCCGTCCAGCAGGACCACCAGCAGCACGGCAAGGGCTCGGGCCACTCCGGCACGACCCCGACCACGACGACCACCGGCAAGTAGCCGGCATCCGGGACGGCCGGGATTCGCACGGGCTCGTGAAGCCGTAGGATCCCGGCCGATGCCCGTGCTCGACGGCAGGGCGGCGATCGTCACCGGCGGCGCGACGCTGATCGGTCGCGCCGTCGTGCGCGCCCTGCACGCGGCGGGCGCCTCCGTCGCCGTCGCGGACATCGACGAGGACGGCGGCCGCGCCCTCGCGGACGAGCTCGGCGAGCGCGTCCTCTTCGTCCCGACCGACCTCCGCGAGGACGCGCAGGTCGAGGCGCTCGTCCAGAACGCGGTCGGCGCCTTCGGCGGCCTGGACATCCTCGTCAACCTCGCCACGAGCTACGTCGACGAGGGCCTCGCCTCGCCGCGCGAGGACTGGCTCGAGTCGCTGAACGTGAACGTCGTCTCGCCCGTCATGTGCGCGCGCGCCGCGCACCCTCACCTGAAGTCGAGCGGCCACGGCGCCATCGTCAACTTCACGTCGATCTCCGCGAAGGTCGCGCAGACGGGCCGCTGGCTCTACCCGGTCGGCAAGGCCGCACTGGTGCAGCTCACGCGGAACATGGCGATGGACCTCGCGCCGGACGGGATCCGCGTGAACTCCGTCTCGCCCGGCTGGACGTGGTCGCGCGTGATGGTCGAGCTCTCGGGGGACGACCGCGAGAAGACGAACCGCGTCGCCGCGCCGTTCCACCTCCTCGGCCGCGTCGGCGACCCCGAGGAGGTCGCGAACGTCGTCGTCTTCCTCTGCAGCGACGAGGCCTCCTTCGTGACCGGCGCCGACTGGGCGGTCGACGGCGGCTATTCCGCGATGGGCCCCGAGCAGGCGGAGCCCGCCATCCCCAAGCTGATGGAATGAGGTGACCTGATGAGCAAGATCCTGATCGTCGGCGGCGGCCAGGGAGGGCTCCAGCTCGCGCTCGGCCTGCTGCAGGACGGCCACGACGTCACCGTCGTGTCCAACCGCACGCCGGACGACATCCGCACCGGCCGCGTCATGTCGAGTCAGTGCATGTTCGACGCGGCGCTCCAGACCGAGCGCGACCTCGGCCTGAACGAGTGGGAGGGCGAGTGCCCGCCGATCGAGGGCATCTCCCTCGCGGTGCCGGCGCCGGACGGCTCCGGGAACAAGGCGATCGACTGGGCCTCGCGCCTCGACCGCTACGCGCAGTCCGTCGACCAGCGCGTGAAGATGCCCGGCTGGATGGACCGGTTCGAGCGCGAGGGCGGCCGGCTCCTCATCCACGACGCGGGCGTCGACGACCTCGAGGACTACGCGCGGGAGAACGACCTGGTCGTCGTCGCGGCGGGCAAGGGCGAGATCGTCCGTCTGTTCGAGCGCGACCCGGAGCGCTCGCCGTACGACCAGCCGATGCGCGCGCTCGCGCTCACCTACGTCACCGGGATGACACCGCGGCCGGACTACTCGGCGGTCTGCTTCAACCTCGTCCCGACCGTCGGCGAGTACTTCGTCTTCCCGGCCCTCACCACGAGCGGGCCGTGCGAGATCATGGTCTTCGAGGGCGTCCCCGGCGGGCCGATGGACTGCTGGGCCGACGTGACGACGCCGCAGGAGCACCTCGCGAAGTCGAAGTGGATCCTCGAGACGTTCATGCCGTGGGAGGCCGAGCGCTGCCACGACATCCGACTCACGGACGACAACGGCATCCTCGCCGGACGCTTCCCGCCCACGGTGCGCAAGCCGGTCGCGCGGCTGCCGTCGGGCGCGCTCGTGCTGGGGATGGCCGACGCGGTCATGCTCAACGACCCGATCACCGGCCAGGGCTCGAACAACGCCGCGAAGATGGCGACCGCCTACCACGAGGCGATCCGCCGCCAGGGCGACGGCCCCTTCGACCGCGCCTTCATGGAGCGGGCGTTCGAGGACTTCTGGCAGGGCTACGGCCAGTTCGTCACGACCTGGACGAACGCGCTGCTCTCGCCGCCGCCGGAGCACGTCCTCAAGCTGCTGATGGCCGGCAACGGGAGCCCGGAGGTCGCGCACCGCTTCGTCAACGGCTTCGACAACCCGGTCGACTACTTCGACTGGTTCATGTTCCCCGACAAGGCGGAGGCGTACCTGGCCGAGGTCGGCGCGGCGGCTTGAGCCGCCGGATCGCGATCGTCGGAGCCGGCCAGTCCGGGCTGCAGCTCGCGCTCGGGCTGGCCGGCGACGGCCACGAGGTCACGCTCGTCACGAACCAGACGGCCGAGCAAGTCCTCCACGGCCGGGTCCAGTCGAGCCAGTGCATGTTCGAGAGCGCGCTGGAGACGGAGCGCGCGCTCGGCCTCGACTTCTGGAGCGAGGAGTGCCCGCCCGTCGAGGGCATCTCGCTCACCGTCCCCGGCGCGTTCCAGTGGTCGGCCCGGCTCGACCGGCCGGCGCAGTCGGTCGACCAGCGCCTCAAGCTCTCCGGCTGGCTGCGCGAGTACGAGGCGCGCGGCGGCCGGCTCGTCGTCCAGGAGGCGGGCGTCGACGACCTCGAGCGGCTCGCGCGCGAGCACGAGCTCGTGATCGTGGCGACGGGCCGCGGCGTCCTCGGCGGGCTCTTCCCGCGCGACCCCGAGCGCTCGCCGTACGACGCGCCGCAGCGCGCGCTGGCGCTCACCTACGTGCGCGGGCTCGAGCCGCGGCGGGAGTTCTCCGCCGTCTGCTTCAACCTCGTCCCCGGCGTCGGCGAGTACTTCGTCTTCCCCGCGCTGACGACGAGCGGGCCCTGCGAGATCATGGTCTTCGAGGGCGCGCCCGGCGGCCCGATGGACTGCTGGGACGACGTGACGACGCCGGCGGAGCACCTGGCGCGCTCGCTCGAGATCCTCGAGCGCTTCCTCCCGCACGAGCGCGCCCGGGCGAACGGCGTCGAGCTGACCGACCCGAACGGCGTCCTCACCGGCCGCGTGACGCCAACGGTGCGCCAGCCGGTCGCGCGCCTCCCGTCGGGCGCGCCCGTGCTCGCGATGGCCGACGCGGTCGTCCTCAACGACCCGATCACCGGCCAGGGCTCGAACAACGCCGCAAAGTGCGCGGAGATCTACCTCGAGCGGATCCTCGCCCAGGACGGCGCGCCGTTCGACGAGCGCTGGATGCGGCAGACGTTCGACCACTACTGGCGCGGCTACGCGCAGTGGGTCGTCGGCTGGACGAACTCACTCCTCGCGCCGCCGGCGCCGCACGTCCTCCGGCTGCTCGAGGCCGCGACGGAGGCTCCCTCGCTCGCGGCGACGATCGCGAACGGCTTCGACGACCCGCGTACCTTCTATCCCTGGTGGTTCGACGAGCGCGAGGCGGACCGCCTGATCGCGGCGCGGCGCGCGCAGGACGCGCAGGGCGTCGACCTCCGCGAGCTGCGGAACGCGTTCGGCCAGTACGCGACCGGCGTCACCGTCGTCACGGCGCGCGGCGAGGACGGCCGGCCCGTCGGCGTCACGGCCAACTCGTTCTCGTCGCTGTCGCTCGAGCCGCCGCTCGTCCTCTGGGCGCTCGACCGGAAGGCGTCGAGCCTGGCCGCGTTCCAGTCGGCCGACCACTTCGGCGTCAGCGTCCTCTCCGCCAGCCAGCACCACCTCTCGCGGCTCTTCGCGACGAGCGGAGCCGACAAGTTCGCCGGCGGCGTCGCGCACGACGGGCCGTCCGGTGTGCCGCTGCTCGACGGCGCGCTCGCGCACTTCGTCTGCCGCTCGGTCCGCCAGCTCGACGCCGGCGACCACGTCCTCGTGATCGGCGAGGTCGAGCACTACGAGACGTTCGACGGCGAGCCGCTCGTCTTTCACTCCGGCGCGTACCGCGTCGCGACGCGGCACCCCGAGCTGCTCGACTAGCCGAGCGCGTCGCCGAGCAGGCGAACGCTCGCGTCGCGCCCCTCGGGCGAGAGCGAGTACCAGTACCCGCGGGCGTTGCCGCGGAGGCGGATGAGCCCCGCGGCGCGGAGCTGGACGAGGTGGTGGTGGATCGTCGACTTCGCCAGGCCGACGCTGACGACGAGCTCGCCGAGCGTCATCTCCTCCTCGGCGAGGCGGCGCAGGATCTCGACCCGCTTCTCGTCGCCGAGCGCGCGGCCGAGCCGGAGCAGCCGCTCGCGCAGCTCCTTCTCGGCGTCGTCGGCGAACGGAGCGGCCGGGTAGCCGATCACCCTCGCGTCGCGGCGCTCCATCAGCAGCAGCCACGGCGGCGCGGCGAAGTGCGGGAACAGGATCACGCGATCGAACTCCGGCTCCCGGAGGTACTCGTAGCCGCCGGTGACCTCGAGGACGGCGCGCTCGCCCGGACTTGCCGCGATCTTCGCGCGCGCCCCCGCGGCCTCGCGCTCGAGCGCGACGGTCAGCTCGGCCTCCCGCTCGGCGAAGACCTGCTCCGCGAACAGGCGCACGGCCTTGAGCACGTGGCGTTTCGTCTGGGCCGGCGTGAGCTCGAGCAGCAGGCGCAGCGACTCCCTCTCCCAGTCACCCACGCTGCGCAGCACCTGATCGACCGCCTCCGCGCTGCCCGCCGCGGCGCGCTCGAGCACGTCGGACTCGACCATGCGCTGCCAGGAGGGAAGGTCGACGCCGAGGAGGACCCGCCGGATCTCGACGCCGCTCATCTCCTCGAGGCGCGCGAGAAGCTCGGCGACCGAGCCCGTCTCGAGATCGAGCGCGATCTCGCCGAGCTGGAGCCAGCGGTCGCTGCCGTGCTCCCCGAACACGCCGATGGCCTTCCGGAGCGCGGCGGAAACGTCGGCGAGCGACGGCGCCCATCCCTCCTCGGCAATCCGCGGCGCGTCGGACACCGTAAGCGCGTAGAGCCCGACCGACAGCTCGATTGCCGGGCTCGCGGCAACCTCTACGACGAGGGGCGCCGCGGATTTCCGGAATTCCCTTGCGGAGAGCCGTTCGACGTTGATAGAACGATTGTGCGATGGCACTCGGACAGGGTAACGGCTCGCGTTACCGCCTGCTCGGCCCAACCGGCCTGCGCGTGTCCGAGATCTGCCTCGGGACGATGACCTTCGGCACCGACTGGGGCTGGGGCGCCGAGGAGGACGAGTGCGCCCGCATCCTCGACGCATATCGCGAAGCGGGAGGCAACTTCCTCGACACCGCGAGCAACTACACGAACGGCTCGAGCGAGCAGATCCTCGGCCGCCTGACTGCCGCCGATCGCGACCGGTGGGTGATCGCGACGAAGTACACCCTCAGCATCGACCGCGCCGACCCGAACGCCGGCGGCAACCACCGCAAGAGCCTCGTCCGCGCGCTCGAGCGGAGCCTGCGCAGCCTGCAGACCGACTACGTCGACCTGCTCTGGCTGCACATGCGCGATGCCACGACGCCGATCGAGGAGATCATCCGCGCGCTCGACGACCAGGTGCGGCTCGGGAAGGTGCTGTACGTCGGCATCTCCGACTCGCCCGCCTGGGTCGCTGCCCGCGCCAACGCGATCGCGGAGCTGCGCGGCTGGTCGCCGTTCGTCGCGCTCCAGCTCCCGTACAGCCTCGCCAGCCGCGACCCCGAGCGCGAGCTCCTTCCGATGGCCGCCGAGCTCGGCCTCACCGTCATGGCGTGGGGCGTCCTCGAGGCCGGCGCGCTCGCCGGCCGCGCGCCGGAGACGCTCCGCTGGCCGGGCGACCTGACCGAGCGCGACCGCCTCGCCGCCGCCGCCGTGGAGGAGGTCGCCGAGGAGCTCGGCACCGCGCCGGGCACCGTCGCCATCGCCTGGATCCTCCGCCGCCGCCGCCCCGACGTGCTCCCGATCGTCGGCGTCCGGAGCGCCGGCCAACTCGCAGAGAACCTCGCTGCCGCAACCCTCGACCTGTCGCCCGAGCACCTCGCCCGCCTCGACGAGGCGGCCGCCCCGGCGCTCGGCTTCCCGCGATCCTTCCTCGAGTCCGACGGCGTCCGCGAGCTGATCTACGGCGAGACGTGGCCGTCACTGGTGCAGCGGTGGTCCGCGCCCTCTCCTGGCCGGGGATAGAGCTCCGGCACCTCGCGGCGCTGCGGGCCGTCGCGCGCGAGCGCTCGTTCGGGCGCGCCGCGATGCGGCTCGGGTACACGCAGTCCGCGATCAGCCAACAGATCGCCGCGCTCGAGCGCGCCCTCGGCCAGCGGCTGCTCGAGCGGCCGTCCGGGCGCGGCGCGGTCGACCTCACGGCGGCCGGCCGGATCGTCGTCGAGTACGCCGACGAGGTCGCGCGCCAGCTCGCGGCCGCGAAGGCGCGGCTGGAGGCGCTCGAGCGGGCCGAGCCCGTCATCCGTGTGGGCGTCCACGCCTCGACCGGCCTCGCCGCGCTCCCGGAGATCCTCGTCCAGATGGGCGGCAGCTCGCTCGGGCGGGTGGAGACGTGCGAGCACCCGGACGACCGGCATCTCGTCGACCTCGTCCTGCACGAGGAGCTCGACGCAGCCTTCGTGAACCTCCCCGTCGCGGCCGACGTCGCCGTTGCGGAGCTTCTGCGCGAGGACTGCGTCGCCGCGATGGCTCCCCAGGTCGCGGCCCGGCTCGACGAGCCGGTCGACGCCTCGCGGCTCGCCGGGCAGCAGCTGCTCGTGCTCCGCTCGTGCAACGACGAGATCGCCCGCGCGGGCCTGACGCCGGCGTTCGAGTCCGACGACCCCGGCCTCCTCTGCCGGATGGCCGCCGGCCGCCACGGCGTCGCCGTCCTCCCGCGCTCGCTCGCGCCGCTCGACGACCAGCGCCTCCAGCTGCGCGAGCTTCGGCCCGCGCCGCTGCGTCGGCTCGGGCTCGCCTGGAGCGAGGACGCGCGTGCGCGGTCGCCGCTGCTGGCCCGCTTCGTCGAGACGACGGTCGCCTGCTTCGCGCCCGCGACGCAGCGCCTCGCCGGCTGAGCGTCCCTTCACGCGGCATTCGGATTCGTGATGGCCCCGGGCCGGGGCCGCCGCGACCATCGAAGGCGGACCGGCGGGGGAGGCGCCCCTCGGACCGCATCGATAGACCCTCACGGGGCACCGCACGCGCGGTGCCCCGGCCCTTTTCGGAGCGGTTATGCCTCGTGAAGCCGCCATCAGCGTGCGTAATCGCGAGCGCGCATGGCCCCCTCTACGTTCGGCGCAGCCCACTCACGACGGAGGGAAACGCATGCACAGAGGGTTCTGGACGGCCGCGGCGCTCGCCGCAGTCGCGCTCGCAGTGGCCGGCTCGGCCGCCGCGACGGGTGCGCGCCCGGCGGCGCACCTGGGGACGCCGGCCGCCGCGCCGTTCGCGCGGGCCTTCGCCCACACGCCGACGACCGTCGCCGGCCGCAAGGCGAAGCTGACGACGATCTGGGCCGAGGAGCAGGACGTCAACGGCTTCAACCTCGCGCTCAATTGCTGCGCCGCGACGGCGGGTGGCTGGATCGCCGACAACGAGGTTCAGCACGGCGCCTTCAACATCAACGACAAGGGCCAGTACTTCATGGACCTCGTCTCGTCCGCGAAGGCCGACCTCAAGGGGATCACCTACACGATCCGGCCGGACGCCTACTGGTACGACGGCGGCAAGAAGGTCGCCGTCACGCCGGCCGACTTCGTCTACACCTGGCAGGAGCTGAACGGGTCGATCAAGTCGAACGACCTCGTCAGCACCGCCGGCTACGACCAGATCGGAAGCGTCACCGGCAAGGGCAACACCGTGACCGCCACCTGGAAGAAGTGCCCGGCGGGCGGCCCGACGGCCGACAACCCGTGCGGCTTCTACGCGAACTGGCAGTCGCTGTTCTCGAGCCTCTACCCCGGCTTCGCGCTGAAGGGGCTCGACTTCAACAGCATCTGGGCGAACTGCATCTGCGACGCCCAGGGCCAGCCGATCTCGAACGGCCCGTTCTACCTGGCCGCGTACACGAAGGGCCAGGGCACCGTGCTCAAGAAGAACCCGTTCTTCTACAAGCCGGCAAAGCTCGAGGAGATCGACTTCAAGCTGATCCCGGACTCGAACACCGAGGTCCAGGCAATCCGCGGCGGTGAGGTCGACGGCCTAATGTCGCCGACGTTCGGCGCGAACCTCGCCCCGCTCCAGAGCACGCCGGGTGTCACGTTCAACGAGGTGCCGGGCTACTTCTTCGAGCACCTCGACCTGCAGGAGGGCGCGAAGGCGACGAACCCGCTGCTGCGGGCGCCGTGGATGCGCGAGGCGATCATGCTGGGGATCGACCGGCAGGGGATCATCAACACGATCTACGGGCCGCTGGCGAAGGGCCTGAAGCCGCTCGAGAGCGCCGTCTACTTCGCCACCCAGTCGGTCTACAAGCCGGACTTCGCCCAGTGGGACTACAACCAGGCGAAGGCGTTCGCAATCCTGAAGAAGCACTGCACGGGCGGGCCGTCGGCTCCCGACCCGAACACCTCGTCGGTCTGGACGTGCTCCGGCTACCCGGCGACGTTCCAGTTCTCCTGGACGGCGTCGAACCCGACGCGCGCGAACCAGGAGGCGATCATCGAGGCTCAGCTCAAGAGCATCGGGATCAAGATCGTCGCGACGCCGCGGACCGCGAACGTCTTCTTCGGCCAGTACGTGTCGCAAGGCGTCTACGACATCGTCGACTTCGCCTGGGTCAGCCCGAACGGCGACCCGAGCGGGTACTTCGAGATCTGGCGCTGCAACGGCAACCAGAACTACCACCACTACTGCTCGAAGAAGGCCTCCGACCTGATGGCGAAGGGCCAGGCCGAGCCCGACCCGACGAAGCGGGCCGCGGACTGGAACGGCGCGGACGCGATCATGGCGCAGCAGCTCGCCACGATCCCGCTCTACCAGCGGCCGTCGCCGATCGCCTACCGCTCCGACCTGCTCGGGGTGCAGAACAACCCCGGCCAGGAGAGCGCCAGCTGGAACGTCGAGGACTGGCACTGGAAGTCCTGAGCTAGCGCCGACGCCGGTCCGCGCCCGGCCCTGGGCGCGGACCGGCTCCTTCCCACGGAGCCACCAGATGCTGAACTACGCCCTGCGGCGGATCCTCTACGGCGTTCCCGTCCTGATCCTCTCGACGTTCCTGAGCTTCTGCTTCATCTCGCTCGCCGGGGACCCGCGCCAGAACCTGCTGGCGAACCCGAACCTCTCGCGCGTCCACTACCACGCGCTCTACTTCAAGTACCACCTGAACGCGTCGATCCCGGTGCGCTACTGGTACTGGCTCGAGGACGTCTTCACGCACAGGCTCGGCCGCTCGCTCCTCACCTCGCAGCCGATCTGGCCCGACCTCGTCCGCGTCCTCGGACACACGCTGCAGATCGTGATCCTGGCCGACGGGCTCGCGCTCGTCCTCGGGATCGCCGTCGGCGTGCTGTCGGCGGTGAAGCAGTACTCGCTCTTCGACTACGTCTTCACGACGATCAGCTTCCTCGGCTTCGCGATGCCGACGTTCTGGCTCGCGCTGCTCCTGCAGGTGCTGTTCACGAACATCTACCTGCGCTGGAACGTCCGAATCTTCTACACGTCCGGCCTGAACAGCGGCGTCTCGGCGGACACGTGGTCGCTCGACCGGCTCCAGCACATCGCACTGCCGGCCCTGACGCTGGCGATCATCAGCTTCGCGCTCTACAGCCGGTTCGTGCGAGCGGCGATGCTCGACGTGATCGGCAGCGACTACGTCCGCACGGCGCGCGCGAAGGGGATCCCGGAGAGGCTGGTGATCGGGCGGCACGTGCTCCGGAACGCGTTGATCCCGCTCGTCACGGTCGCGGCCCTCAACCTCAGCGGCCTGCTCGGCGGCGCGATCATCACCGAGACGGTGTTCTCGATCGACGGCATGGGCTACTACTTCGTGACCCGGCTCGGCCAGCTCGACCTGTACGCGGTCATGGCGTACCTGGCCGTCACCGCCTTCATCATCATCCTCTTCAACCTGCTGGCCGACCTCGTCTACGGGCTGCTCGACCCGCGGATCCGGTACGACTGAGGCCGCAGCCGCGCGCCGGTGCCGAGGGCGACGCCGCCGAGGACGAGCGCGAGCGCGGCGAACGCGGAGGCGGCGAAGCGCTCGCCTAGGAAGATCGCACCGTAGGCGAGCGCGATCGGCGGGATCAGGTAGGTGACGAGGGCGGCGTACGCCGCGCCGGCGCTCTGGATGAGCGCGAAGAAGAGGAGGTACGCGACCGCCGTCCCCGGGATGCCGAGGACGAGGACGGCGGCGAACGTCTCCGCCTTCGGCACGTGCGCGGGCGCCTGCGCGATCCCGGCCGGCGCCGCGATGAGCGCGGCAATCGCCGTCGAGGAGAGCGCGACGACGAGCGGCGGCGTTTCGGGCAGATGCCGGACCGCGATCAGCTGGCCGAGGGCGTAGCAGAGCGCCATGCCGACGACCGCGAGCGCGGCGAGGAGCTTCCCGTGCGGCTGCGCCCCGACGAGCAGCGCGACGCCGACGAAGCCGAGCCCGACCCCGGCGAGGCGCGAGCCGCTGACGCGGGACTCGCGGAAGACGAGGAGCGCCGCGACCGCGACGAAGATCGGCACGCCCGCCTGGATGATCGACGCGAGGCCGGAGTCGAGGTGCTTCTCGCCCCACGAGAGGAGCCAGAACGGCATCGCCGTGTTGACGATCGCGACGACGAGAAGCCAGGGCCAGGCGCGGCGCATCTCCCGCCACGTCTCGCGCGCCCCGAGCCGGACGAGCGCGAACGCCGCGAGCGTCAGCGCCGCCGACGCGAGCCGACCGAGGATGAGCGTCGACGGTGCGAGCTGCCGGTCGGCGATCTTGATGAACATGAACGACGCGCCCCAGATGAGCGCGACCGCGACGAGCATCCCCGGATTTCGCCGCATCCCTTCCGAGGCTATCGGCCGGAAGCGCGGATAGACTGAGGCACCTGACGGAGCTGGCAGAACAGCCCCTGCACCGCGCTCTCGGCCTGACGGACTGGGAGGCGCAGCGAATCCGGGAGCTGCTCGGCCGCGATCCGAACCATTTCGAGCTGGCCGTCTTCTCGCTGCTCTGGTCCGAGCACTGCGGCTACAAGCACTCGGCGCCGCTGCTGAAGCGGCTGCCGTCGGCGGGCGAACGCGTGCTGCAGGGGCCGGGCGAGAACGCCGGCGTGCTCGACCTCGGCGACGGGCTCGCGGTCGCGTTCAAGGTGGAGTCGCACAACCATCCGTCCGCGGTCGAGCCGTTCCAGGGGGCGGCGACGGGCGTCGGCGGGATCCTGCGCGACATCGTCGCGATGGGCGCGCGGCCGGTCGCGCTGCTCGACGGGCTCTGGTTCGGCTCGCCGGACTTCCACTTCTGGCGAGCGGTCTCCGGGATCGGCCACTACGGGAATTGCGTCGGCGTCCCGACGGTCGGCGGCGCCACGGTCTTCGACCCGGCGTACGCGGGCAACTGCCTCGTCAACGCGATGTGCGTCGGTCTGCTCGACTCCGGCCGGCTGCACTCGGCGAAGGCGACCGGCCGCGGGAACCTCGTCGTCCTCTACGGGGCGACGACGGGCCGCGACGGGATCGGCGGCGCCTCGGTGCTCGCGAGCGCGGAGCTCTCCGAGGACGACGCCGACAAGCGCCCGTCCGTCCAGGTCGGCGACCCGTTCATGGGCAAGAAGCTGATCGAGGTCTCGGTCGAGCTCGTCGAATCCGGTCTCGTCGAGTCGCTGCAGGACTGCGGCGCCGCCGGGCTCGCGTCCGCCCTGTCGGAGATGGCGCGCGACGGCGCAGGGATCGACGTCCACCTCGACCGCGTCCCGCTCCGCGAGGAGGGGATGGAGCCGTGGGAGGTCATGATCTCGGAGTCGCAGGAGCGGATGGTCGCGGTCGTCCGGCCGCAGATGCTCGAGGCCGTCCAGGCGGTCTGCGCGCGCTGGGAGCTCCCGTGCACGGTGATCGGCGAAGTCACGGAGGGTGGCGCGCTGCGCGCCTTCTGGGGCGGCGACGTGGTCGGCGACGTGCCGGCGGCGCTGCTGACGGACGAGTGCCCGCGCTACGAGGTCGAGCGGCGGGCCGACCCGCGCCCGTCGCGGCCGCGCCCGCAGCAGCGGGTCGAGCTCCGCGAGGTCTGGGAGCAGTACGACCACCTCGTCGGCTCGCGCACCGTGCGCCGGCCCGGCCTCGACGCGGCGGTGCTGCGGCTGCGGCCGTCCGTCCGCGGGCTCGCGGTGGCGCTGCAGGGGCCGGCGCCGGGCGAGATGGACCCCTGGCGCGCCGGCGCCCAGGCCGTGCTCGGCGTGGCGCGGAACGTCGCCTGCGCCGGCGGCGAGCCGATCGGGCTGACGGACTGCCTCAACTTCGGCAACCCCGAGAAGCCGGAGATCGCGCACGAGCTCGCGGAGGCGATCGAGGGCATCTCGCAGGCCGCCGAGGCGCTCGGCATCCCCGTCGTCTCCGGGAACGTGTCGCTCTACAACGACACGAACGGCGTTTCGATCCCGCCGACGCCGGTCGTCGGCTGCGTCGGCCTCGTGCCGGACGTCCGCCTCGTCCCGGGCCGCTGGCGCCGCGGCGACGTCGTCCTGCTGGCCACGGCGCCGGAGGACTCGCTGGCCGCCGAGGCCGCGCTGATCCGCTTCCTCTGGAAGGCCGCGCCGCACCTCTCGCTGTGCCACGACGTCGGCACCGCCGGGGTCGAGGCCGCTCTCGGCGAAGCGGCCGCGTGGAGCGGCGGCCTGGTGGCCGACGTCGACCTGCCGGGTGACGTCGGGTCGCGAGGCGCGGCGATCCTCGCGACGTCCCCGGACGAGGTCGCCGGCCTCGGCTCGCGCGGGTTCGTCCAGATCGGCCAGGTGCGCTAGCCGTGTGCGGCGTCTTCGGCGTCCACGCGGCCGACCGCGACGTCGCGCGGCTCGCCTATTTCGGGCTGTTCGCGCTCCAGCACCGCGGCCAGGAGTCGGCGGGGATCGCGGTCTCGGAGGACGGCCGCCTGACCGCGCTCCGCGACGTCGGGCTCGTCTCGCAGGTCTTCGACGAGCAGAAGCTCCACGGCCTCCGCGGCCAGGTCGCGATCGGCCACAATCGCTACTCGACGACCGGCTCATCCGGCTGGGCGAACGCGCAGCCGCTGATCCAGCACGGCCGCGCCCGCACGGTGGCGCTCGGGCACAACGGCAACCTCGTCAACGCGACCGAGCTCCGCGAGGAGCTGCGCGCCGAGGGGATCCGGCTCGGCTCGACCTCGGACAGCGAGCTGATCGCCGCGCTGCTCGCGAGCGACGACGCGCCGCTCGAGGACGCGGCCGCCGCGGCGATGCGCCGCCTCGACGGCGCGTACTCCGTCGTCGCGCTCTCCGAGGGCACGCTGCTCGCGTTCCGCGACCCGCACGGGTTCCGACCGCTCGTCCTCGGAAAGATCCACGACGACTGGGTCGTCGCGAGCGAGACGTGCGCGCTCGACCTCGTCGGCGCCGAGTACGTCCGCGACGTCGAGCCCGGCGAGCTCGTGGTCGTGGGCGACGACGGCCTCCGCTCGCGCCGCGCGCTCGAGCCGACGGACTCGGGCGCGCTCTGCATCTTCGAGTTCTTCTACCTCGCGCGCCCGGACACGAGCCTCGACGGCGTCGAGGTGCACGGCGCGCGCGTGCGCATGGGCGA
This sequence comes from Actinomycetota bacterium, assembly GCA_019236545.1. Classification (GTDB taxonomy): domain Bacteria; phylum Actinomycetota; class Thermoleophilia; order Gaiellales; family Gaiellaceae; genus Palsa-739. The sequence goes on from JAFAIV010000343.1 coordinate 18,047, forward strand.
GCGCCTCGCGCAGGAGTCGCCGGTCGAGGCCGACCTCGTCCTCCCCATCCCGGACTCCGGCACGCCGGCGGCGATCGGTTTCGCCCGCGCGCTCGGGATCCCGTTCAGCGAGGGTCTGATCAAGAACCGGTACGTCGGCCGAACGTTCATCCAGCCCGACCAGGAGATGCGCCAGCAGGGCGCGCGGCTGAAGTACCACCCGGTCGCCGAGGTCGCGGGCAAGCGCGTCGTCGCGGTCGACGACTCGATCATCCGCGGGACGACGACCCGGCAGATCGTGAAGATGCTCTTCGACGCGGGCGCCGCCGAGGTGCACGTCCGCATCTCGTCGCCGCCGGTGATCGGCCAGTGCTTCTACGGGATCGACCTCGCCGACCCGGCCGAGATGGTCGGCTCGCACATGACCGTGGACGAGATCTGCGAGCACATCGGCGCGACGTCGCTCGCATATCTCTCCCACGAGGGACTGGTCGAGTCGACGCAGCGCCCGGCGTCGTCGCTCTGCCGCGCCTGCCTGACGCGCGACTACCCGACGCAGGTGCCGGCGGAGCACGCGAAGCTCCGCTTCGAGCCGGCCGCGCGTGCTTGACCCGGTCTTCGCGCGGGCGCGCGTAGACGAGAACGTCGTCGGCCTCGTCGTCCACGGCTCGCGCGCCCGTAGCGGCGCGCACGTGCGAGACGACAGCGACTGGGATCTCGTCGTGGTCGTGCGGGAGCCGCGCGGGGAGTGGTCGCACAAGCGCGGCGAACCGGTCGAGTACGCCGAGATCTCGCTGGCGCGGCTGCCCGACGTCCCGGATTGGTTCAAGCCCGCACTGCTCTGGGCCGAGCCGCTCCTCGACAAGACGGGCGAGGTCGCCGTGGCTCGAGTGGGAGCTCCGCGAGCATCCCCTGCCGGTCGAGGTCGACCTGGCACGCCTCGACCGCATCGCTCGCTCGGCCAGCCTCTCCGACCAGCAGGAGCTGTTCCGCGAGACGGAGTCGCTCGCGCGCAGCCTTGGTCTCGGCGCGACGATCGACGGGTGGGAGCCGGACGTCGCCTGGCTTCGCGGCGACTAGGACGCCTGCTGTTGCTGCTCGCGCTCTCGGCGGCGGAGCTCGAGTAGCCGCTCCGCGTTCGCCCGTTGCTCGGCGTCCTTCCGCCAGAACTCAGCCGTCAGCTTCGTCTTCTTCCTCTTCGCCATCGTCCTCCAGGAAGTCGAGGATCCGGTCGAGCTTCACATGAGCGTACTGGCAGGACATGAGGACGGCATCGATCGTCTCGCTGTCCGTGCGCTCGGTCATCCCCGGCAGGATGATCGGACCTGCGCCGCGCCGCAAGATGACGTTTCCGGACTCGCCGCAACCGGACGGGTTGGCTTGGCACGATGGGCGGCGGCGTGAACCTCTTCCACTACCACCTCGTCACGAGCCGGGTTCGGGAGGTCGAGGCGCGCTACATCGGGAAGCTCGCGTTCGACCTCGTCGCGCGGCACGGGCGGATCGGCGAGGACCTGACCTCCTACGAGCCCGGCGTCTCCTGGGACGAGCTCGACACGCTCGGCTTCAAGCTGCGGCTGACCGAGCTCGAACGCGGGGCGGTCAACGTCGTCGTCCAGCCGGGCCAGTGGCCGATGCCGCGCGTCGACCATCTCGGGCTCGCGCTCGACGAGGACGAGTTCGACGAGGCGCTCGAGCGGGCCGAGCGGGCCGACCTCCGCGTGCAGGAGCACGGCGGCCGGCGGACGTTCGTCTCCACGAACGCCGGCTACCGGCTGGAGCTGCACCCGCCGCGCGACTGGATCGACGACCTGCTCGGCCAGGGCGACGAGCTGCGCCTCTCCGAGCTGCACCTGAAGGCCGACGACCCGGAGGCGAAGGCCGCGGCGCTCGCGCAGATCCTCGGCACCGAGCGGATCGGCAACGACGTCGAGGTCGGCGAGACCCTCGTCCGGTTCGTCGCCGGCGGCCCCCAGGGACGTCCCGAGCTCCACGGCGAGCTGTTCGTCTAGACGGCCTCGTAGACTCGCTTCCTTGACCGAGGACGCGCGCACCTATGACGCCGCCGGCGTCTCGCTCGACACCGCCAACGCCGTCGTCGGCCGGCTGCGGGCGGCGGTCGAGTCGACGGGCGCGACGGGGTTCGGCCACTTCGCCGGCCTCCACCCGCTCGACGAGCGGCGCTTCCTCGCCGCCACGACCGACAGCGTCGGCTCCAAGCTGCTCCTCCACCGGCGCGCGGGGACGCTGCGCTGGGGCGGGATGGACCTCGCGGCGCACTGCATCGACGACGTCCTCTGCTCCGGCGCGGACCCGCTCTTCCTGCTCGACTACGTCGCCGCCAACCGGATCGAGCTGGAGCAGGTCGCCGACCTCGTCGAGGGCGCCGCGGAGGTCTGCCGCCGCGCCGGGGTCGCGCTCATCGGCGGCGAGACCGCGGAGCTCCCGGGCGTCTACCGGGAGCAGGAGCTCGACTTCGCAGGCACCTGCGTCGGGATCGTCGAGCGCGACCGCGTCATCGACGGCTCGCGCTGCGCGCCCGGCGACCTCGTCGTCGGCCTGCCGTCGGACGGGATCCACACGAACGGGTTCACGCTCGTCCGCGCGATCGTCGGCGACGGGGACTTCGACGCCGAGCTCCTGCTCGCGCCGCACCGGCTCTACCTCGACGAGGTGCGCGACCTCCGCGCGCACGCGGACGTGAAGGCGCTCGCGCACGTGACCGGCGGCGGCATCCTCGGCAACCTGACGCGCGTCCTTCCGGACGGCGTCGAGGCGCGGATCGACTGGGACTCGTGGGAGCGGCCGCCCGTCTTCCACTGGCTCGCCGAGAACGGCGTCGCCGAGGACGAGCTGCGGCGTGTCTTCAACCTCGGGATCGGGATGTGCGCCGTCGTGCCGGAGCCGGTCGACGGCCTGCCCGTCATCGGCGAGCTGTCGTGATCGGCGTCCTGGTCAGCGGCGGCGGGACGAACCTGCAGGCGCTCCTCGACGCCGGGCTGCCGGTCGTCGCGGTCGCGAGCAACCGCGCGGACGCGCCCGCGCTCGCCCGCGCGGCGCACGTCCCCAGGGCCGCGTTCGAGCTCGCCACATACCCGGATCGCGCCGCGCGCGACGCCGCGATGGCCGACTGGCTCCGCGAGCAGGGCGTCGAGCTGGTCGTCCTCGCCGGGTACATGCACATCCTCACGCCGGCCTTCCTCGAGCGCTTCCCGAACGCGGTCGTCAACGTCCACCCGTCGCTGCTGCCGGACTTCCCGGGCGCGCACGCGGTCGAGGAGCAGCTCGCGGCCGGCGTCGCGGAGTCCGGCGCAACGGTGCATCTCGTCGACGAGGGCGTCGACTCCGGCCCGGTGCTCGCCCAGGAGCGTGTGCCCGTCCTCCCCGGCGACACCCGGGAGACGCTCCACGAGCGCATCAAGGCGGTGGAGCATAGGCTCCTCCCCGAGGTGGTGAGGGAACTCTGCGCGCGCTGATCTCGACCTGGGACAAGACCGGCCTCGACGAGTTCGCGCGCGGGCTGGCCGACCTCGGCTTCGAGCTCGTCGCCTCCGGCAAGACGGCAGCGTTCCTCGAGGAGCTCGGCCTCGAGGTCGAGCACGTCGACGCGCTGACCGAGTCGCCGGAGATGCTGGGGGGCCGCGTGAAGACGCTCCACCCGCGCGTCCACGCCGGCATCCTCGCCCGCCGCGACGACCCCGGCGACCTCGCGACCCTCGAGGAGCACCGGATCGAGCCGTTCGACATCGTCTGCGTCAACCTCTACCCCTTCGAGCAGGTCGCGGCCCAGCGCGGCGTGAGCGAGGCGGAGGCGGTCGAGATGATCGACGTCGGCGGCCCGTCGATGCTGCGCGGCGCGGCGAAGAACTTCGCGCACGTCGCCGCGGTCTGCCGGCCGGACCAGTACGGCTTCGTCCTCGACGAGTTGCGGGCGAGCGGCGAGCTGTCTCTCGAGACGCGGCGTGAGCTCGCGGCGGAGGCGTTCGCGACCACCGCCGCGTACGAGGCGGCGATCGCGAACTGGTTCGGCGGCCGCGAGAGCTTCCCGGAGACCATCGTGGTGCCGCTGACGAAGGTGCTCGACCTGTCGTACGGCGAGAACCCGCACCAGCGCGCCGCGTACTACCGCGAGCGCGGCCTGCGCCGGCACCTGCTCTCGCGGGTCGAGCAGATCCACGGCAAGGACCTCTCGTTCAACAACCTCAACGACCTCTCGGGCGCGCGGCTGCTCGTGCGCGAGTTCCAGCTCCCGGCGTGCGTGATCGTCAAGCACGCGAACCCGTGCGGCGTCGCGGTCGGCGCCACGCTCGAGGAGGCGTACGACAAGGCGCTGGCATCCGACCCCACCTCGGCCTACGGCGGCGTCGTCGTCCTCAACCGCGAGGTCGAGGCGCCGCTGGGGGAGAAGCTTGCGGAGCAGTTCGTCGAGGTGCTGTTCGCGCCCGGCTACGCCGACGAGGCGCTGAAGGCGTTGCGGCGCAAGCAGAACACGCGCATCCTCGTGGACGGAGAGCGGCGCCGCGACGAGCCGGGCGAGCGCCACTACAAGCGAGTGATCGGCGGCATGCTCGTCCAGGACTCCGACTCCGACATCGAGGACCGCGAGGGCTGGGAGGTCGTCACCGGCAAGCCGACGGAGGCGCAATGGGGCGACCTCGTCTTCGCGTGGCGCGTCTGCAAGCACGTCGCCTCGAACGCGATCGTCCTCGTCAAGGACCTCGCGACGATCGGGATCGGCGCCGGCCAGATGAGCCGCGTCGACGCGGTGCGGATCGCCGTCGAGAAGGCGGCGGAGTTCGGACACGACGTCCACGGCGCGGCGCTCGCGTCGGACGCGTTCTTCCCGTTCCCCGACGGCCCCCGGATCGCGCTCGACGCGGGCGCCACCTCGATCGTCCAGCCGGGCGGCTCGAAGCGCGACGACGAGGTCGTCGCGGCGGTCGCGGAGGCGGGCGCGGCCATGGTCTTCACCGGACGGCGCCACTTCCGTCACTAGCTCGCCCTAGGAAATAGCCGCCTCCTCTGGCACGTTGCAGACGGCAGAGCTACCGGAGGAGGAGAGAAAGTTGGCCGCACCCGACCCTCGGCGCTGGCAGGCGCTCGCGCTCGTCTGCGTCGCGTTCTTCATGACGATCCTCGACGTCTCGATCGTCAACGTCGCACTTCCGTCCATCAAGAACTCGCTCCACGTGAGCGACTCGAGCCTGCAGTGGATCCTCGTCGCCTACACGATCACGTTCGGCGGCTTCCTGCTGCTCGGCGGCCGCGCGGCCGACCTTCTCGGGCGCAGGCTGATCTTCATGGTCGGCGTCGCGCTCTTCTCGGCGGCGTCGCTCGTCTGCGGGCTCGCGGGCTCGATCGGCGTCCTGATCGCCGCCCGCACCGTCCAGGGCCTCGGCGCGGCGATCGTGTCGCCGGCGACCCTCTCGATCATCACGACCACCTTCGAGGAGGGCGCCGAGCGGAACAAGGCGCTCGGCATCTGGGGCGCCATGGGCGGCAGCGGCGCCGCCGCGGGCGTCCTCTTCGGCGGCATCCTCACGAAGTACGCCGGTTGGGAGTGGATCTTCTTCGTGAACGTCCCCGTCGGCGCCCTCGTGCTCGCTCTGACCCGCTCGATCGTCCGCGAGAGCAAGGTCGAGGGCGAGCGCAGCTTCGACGTCGCCGGCGCGGTGACCGTCACGGCCGGGCTCGCGCTCCTCGTCTACGCGATCTCGAAGGCGCCGGACGTCGGCTGGGGCAGCGGTCGGACGATCGGCGAGCTCGTCGGGGCGGGAGCGCTGCTGGCGGCGTTCGCCGCCGTCGAGAGCCGCGCGAAGGCGCCGATGGTGCCGTTCTCGATCTTCCGGACGAAGACGCTCGCCGGGTCGAACGCCGCCGGGTTCCTGCTCGGCGCCGTCGTCTACGCGAACTTCTTCATCCTGACGCTGTACGTCCAGCAGGTGCTCGGCTACTCGGCGCTGAAGACCGGGCTGACGTTCCTCGCGACGGCGGGCACCGTGATCCCGGTCGCGGGCCTCTCGCAGGCGCTCGTGACGCGGATCGGCGTGAGGCCGGTGATGACGCTCGGGCTCGCGCTGATCACGGCGGGGATGTTCTGGTACGCGCAGATCCCGGTGCACGGCGCGTTCGCCGGCGACCTGCTCCCGGGCTACCTGCTCGTCGGGATCGGCATGGCGTTCGCGTTCATCCCGGTGTCGATCGGCGCCCTCGCGGGCGTCGCGCCGCACGAGGCGGGGCTGGCGTCCGGGATCATCAACACGTCGCAGCAGATCGGCGGCGCGCTCGGCGTCGCGATCGCCTCGACGGTCGCGTTCACCCACGTCAAGCACCTGCTCCAGGCGGGCCACTCGCAGCCGTTCGCGCTGACGAGCGGCTTCTCGCTCGCCTTCTGGGTGCTCGGCGGGATCGCGGTGGCCTCGGTCGTCGCCGCGTTCGGCCTCGTCCGGTCCAGCGAGGTCGTGGTCGAGGCCGACGCGGTGACGGCGATCGCCTAGGCGCAACTAGAGCCGGCCAGGCGGGGCGAAGCGGTAGAAGTGCGGACCGAGCCCCGCCTGGCTGATGGCGAAGAGGAGCCCGAGCGTGTCCTCGACCATGCGGGCCTTGTCGAGGCCGCCGACGTAGACGGGGTCGTACCCGGCGTCACGGCTGAGCTGCTCCGCGACCTCGCGCGCCTCGTCCTCCGCCGCGAAGAGGTTCGACGGCCGTTCCCGCTGGCTGTCGATCTGGTCGTAGACCGCGGCGAAGTTGAGGTTGAACGCCTTCGCGACCGGGCCGCCGACGACGGACTTCACCTCGTGCGCGAGCGACTCGAAGCTCTCGTCGCGCCCGCGGAACCCGTTCGTCGCGTCGATCGTGACCTTCCCCTCGATCCCGCTGACCTTCCCGAGCGCCTCCTTGATGTCCCCCGACGGCACCGCGACGAGGAGGACGTCCGCATCGGACGCGTCCCCTCCGTCCCGGCCCAGCTCCTGCACCTGATGCCCGGCGGCGCGCCAGCGCTCGGCCAGCCCGCCGCCCACGTTTCCCCTGCCGATCACGGTGATGTTCATGAGTGCCTCCAACGACGGCTCGTCCACTACGCTTCCCGGCGCGATGGCGCGTGAGTACCCGACCGTCCTCGACCTCGTCGGGGGCACGCCGATCGTCCGCCTCGACAGGATGTCCCCTCCGGGCGGCGCCCGCATCCTCGCGAAGCTCGAGTATCTGAACCCGGGCGGGTCCGTGAAGGACAGGATCGGCCTCGCGATGATCGAGGCGGCCGAGCGGGACGGCCTGCTCAAGCCGGGCGGGACGATCGTCGAGCCGACCTCCGGCAACACCGGCGTCGGGCTCGCAATCGCGGCGGCGCAAAAGGGCTACCGCTGCATCTTCGTCATGCCCGACAAGATGAGCCAGGAGAAGATCTCGATGCTGCGCGCCTACGGCGCCGAGGTCGTGATCACGCCGACCGCCGTCGACCACGAGTCGCCGGAGTCGTACTACTCCGTCTCGTCGCGCCTCGCCGAGGAGATCCCGGGCGGCTTCAAGCCCGACCAGTACTCGAACATGGCGAACCCGACGGCGCATTACGAGCGCACCGCGCCGGAGCTCTGGGAGCAGACCGGCGGCGAGCTCGACGCGATCGTCATCTCCGTCGGCACCGGCGGGACGATCTCCGGCGTCGGCAAGTGGTGGCACGAGCGCAAGCCGGAGACGCTGATCGTCGGCGTCGACCCGGAGGGCTCGATCTACACCGCGACCGACGAGTCGCAGCTCCACCCGTACCTCGTCGAGGGCATCGGCAAGGACATGTGGCCGGACACGATCGACCTCACCGTCGTCGACGAGTGGATCCAGGTGAGCGACCGCGACTCGTTCCTCACGGCGCGGAAGCTCGCGCGCGATGAGGGCATCCTCGCCGGCGGCTCGGCCGGGTCGACGCTGTGGGCGGCCGCGAACGTCGCGGAGCGCCTCGGCGCCGGGAAGACGGTGCTCGCCTTCATCCCCGACTCCGGCCGCTCCTACATGTCGAAGTTCTACGACGACAACTGGATGCTCGAGCACGGCTTCGTCGAGCGCGCCGCGCCTCTGCCGACGGTCGGCGAGGTGCTGCGGGCGAAGCATGGCGGCGAGATGCCGGAGCTCGTCACGATCGCCGCGCATCAGAAGGTCGGCGCCGGGATCGACGTCATGCAGCGCTACGGGATCTCGCAGCTCCCGGTCGTCCGCGACGGGGAGGCCGCGGAGTCGCTCGCGGACGTGATCGGCTCGCTGCAGGACCGGGCGCTCCTCGAGCGCGTCTTCGCGAACCCGGACGCGATCCACGAGGACGTCGCGTCCGCGATGCAGCCGCCGCTCCCGGCGGTCGAGACGTCGGCGACGCTGGACGACGTCTTCGCGACGGTGAAGGGCGGCGCGAACGCCGTGGTCGTCGCGCAGGAAGGGAAGCCGATCGGCGTGCTGACGCGCTCCGACCTGCTCGAGTTCCTGGCGCACCGGCGCTAGGGCAGGCGCGAGCCGTTCTTCTTGGCGTGCTCGCCGAGGCGGCGGGCGGCGAGGATCGCCTCGCGGGCGCCGTCGAGCAGGGCGCGGAGCTTGCCCAGGCGCTCCGGCTCCGAGCGGCTCTCGAGGAGCTCCTGCTTCGCGTCCGCAGCGATCTCGACCCGCGCCGCGACGTGGAACGACAACGACGGCAGATCGGGCTCGGGCACCTCGGCCTCGGCGCCCGCGGCCATCGCGAGGGCGCGGAACGCCTCCGTCACGCGCTCGGCCGCGTCCTCGTCCGGCTCGACGCCGGGGTCGTCCTCGAGCGGCTCGACCTGTGCCGTCATGAACGACCTGCCGCGCGTCAGGCGCTCGACCTTGAACCGGGCGCCGCCCTCGACGAGGACGTTCAGCCGCCCGTCGTCGAAGCGGTCGAGCACCTCGGCGACCCGCGCGCGCGTGCCCGCGTCGCGCACGCCGTCCTCGTCGGCGTAGACCAGCCCGAACTCGCCGCCCGAGTCGAGGCACTCGCCGATCAGCTCCTTGTAGCGGTCTTCGAAGATGTGGAGCGGCACGACCTCGGTCGGCAGCAGCACGATCCCGAGCGGGAAGAGGCCGATCTCGTCCACATCCCGGAGGGTACGCTGAGGACCGTGGCCGCCGAGAGACTCGAAGCCCTGCTGCGCGACGCGTTCCCGGACGCGGACGAGCTGCACGTCGAGGACCGAACCGGCGGCGGCGACCACTTCCAGGTGACCGTGGCGAGCCCGCGCTTCGCCGGGTTGTCGCTGCTCGACCAGCACCGCCTCGTCAACGAGGCGCTGGCCGAGCCGCTCCGCGACGGCACCATCCACGAGCTTCGGATCAAGACAAAGGGGACGACGTGAGCGAGCTGAGCGACCGCATCAAGGACGTGATCGACAACGAGCCGGTGGCGCTCTTCATGAAGGGCACGCCGCAGTTCGTGATGTGCGGCAACAGCGGCCGCGCGCTGGAGGCGCTGCGCCAGGCCGGCGCGCCCGTGACCGCCGTCGACATCCTCCCCGACCCGTCGATCCGCCAGGAGCTCTCGGCGCTCTCCGGCTGGCCGACGATCCCGCAGGTCTTCGTCAACGGCGAGCTGATCGGCGGCGCCGACATCACGCAGGAGCTGGCCGAGTCCGGCGAGCTCGAGCGCGTCCTCGCCGAGAAGCTCGGCGACGGCTACCGCGACGCCGCCGAGGAGCGCGTCGTCGACGTGCTCAGCGGGACTCGCGCGTAGCTACTTCGCGCCGCTCGCGACGAAGGCGACCAGGTCGGCGAGCTGCGTCTTCGAGAGCGACGACTTGAAGGTCTGCGGCATCACGCCCTTGGGATAACCGGGCGAGATGTAGGCGTTCGGGTCGGTGATCGACTGCGAGATGAACGCCGTCAGCGCCATGTTGTCCTTCTTCGCGTCGGCGCTGACCTTGGTGTCGAGGTCGGGCCCGACGGTGCCGGACGAGCCGGCGGGCTTGAACGTGTGGCAGGCGCCGCAGCCGTTGGCGGCGAAGACGGCCTTGCCGGCGGCGGCGTTCCCGCCGGCGGCCTGCGCGGCGGCGGTGGTCGTCTTCGGCGCGGCGGCGGCCGTCGTGGTCGGCGTCGAGGTCGACGCGGCGGGCGGCGCCGAGACGGTGACCGTCTTCGTCCCGCTCGACTTGCCGAGCGAGGTGTAGTGCCCGATCGCCCAGCCGGCGAAGCCCACGGGGAAGAGGAGCGCCGCGAACAGCACCCAGACGGCGATCTCGCCGAACGAGGTGTACGGATTCCGACGTCTCCGACGCGCCACCGCGCGAGAATCTATCTGTCCCGACGGACGCCTGCGAAGTGCCAGCCGATGGCGTTGAACGCGCCGGCCTCGACGAGCGTCCGCTCGAGCTGCTCGCTCGACGGCCCGCCGAGCCAGCGGTAGAGGTACGGCTCCCAGTCGAGGCGGCGCTCGCTGTAGACGTCGCGGAGCGTGTCGAGGACGAGCCAGTGCGGGTGGAGGTCCGGGTGGCGCGACCACCACTCGTCGATCGAGCGCGGTCCGGGCGGCTCGGCTCCCGTGGCGCGCAGCATCCGGTGCTGGCCCTCGTACCACTGCTGCGCCGCCGGGTCGATCAGGTCCCAGGCGAACTCGTCCACGAGCAGGAGGGGCGCGAAGCGCGCGAGGATCTCGACGCCGCGCCCGAGCGGGCGGACGTGATGGAGCACGCGTCCCGCGACGACCGCGTCGAACTCGCCCTCCGGCTCGTAGTCCTGGAAGCGCGCCTGGACGAACCGCTCGCCCTCGGGCGCCTCGGGGTCGACGCCGATCGCGTCGTAGCCCTCGGCGACGAGCTCCTCGACGAGGCCGCCCTCGCGCCCGCAGCCGATCTCCAGCACCCGACCCGGGGCGGGCGGCAACTGGTTCAGTACGAAGTCGATGAAGGCGGCCACGCGTATCAGCCTCTCAGAGATCCGCAGGCGAATGGTGGCTGCGCAGCGCTACGCCGTCCGCTCGCGCGGCGGGACGGCCAAGGACGTGGTCGCGGCGGTCGGCCGCGCGGGCTGCATCCAGCTCGACTCGATCTCGACCGTCGAGCGCAGCCACCGCATCGCGCTCGGCGCGCGCATCGGCGACTACCCGGAACCGGCCGTCTCGCGCCTGATGGGCCAGGGCCGGATCTTCGAGTACTGGGCGCACGAGGCGTGCCTGATCCCGGGCGAGGACTACCGCTGGCACCGCTGGCGGATGGCGAAGTACGCGGACACGCACCCGTGGCACGGCAAGGTGCTCGACCGCGAGCCCGAGCTGACCGAGCGCGTCCTCGCCGAGATCCGCGAGCGCGGGCCCCTCGGGTCGCGCCACTTCGAGGGCACCGGCTCGGGCGGGATGTGGAACTGGAAGCCGGCGAAGGTCGTGCTGGAGGCGCTGCACTCGGCAGGCCGGCTCGCGATCGCCGGGCGCGAGTCGTTCCAGCGGCTCTACGACCTCCCGGAGCGCGTCCTGCCGCCGGAGGCGCTGAACGGCCGCGCGCCGAGCGAGGACGAGTTCGTGCGCTGGGCGACGCTCCGCGGCGTCGAGGCGCGCGGCGCTCTGACCGAGGCGGCGGTGGCAGAGATGTGGCGGCTCGCGGGCGGCGCCGCGCGCGTGCGGCCGCACGCGGACGCGCTCGTCGCGGAGGGCGCGCTCGTACGCGCGGAGGGGGAGGACGGCAAGGCGCCGTTCCTGCTCCCCGCCGGCCGCGACGCCGACGACGGCGCGCTCCCCGCGGCGGTGCTCCTCTCGCCGTTCGACAACCTGCTCTGGGACCGGGCGCTGCTCGAGCGCGTCTTCGGCTTCCGGCACGTGATCGAGGTCTACAAGCGCGAGCACGAGCGCGTCTACGGCTACTACGTGCTCCCGCTGCTGCGCCGCGACCGGCTCGTCGGCCGCGCCGACCTCAAGCACGACCGCGAGGCAGGCGTCCTGCGGGTGCGTGCCTTCCACCGGGAGCCCGGCGTGCGCGGGAACCTCGACGACGCGCTCGACCTCGCCCTCGCGCGGCTCGCCCGCGTCGTCCGCGCCGCGGAGGTGGCGCGATAGACCTCGACGCCGCGCGGCGGATCGCCGTCCGCGCGCAGGGGCTCGACGGCAGCGCGCACGGCGTCCTCGAGACCGTGCGCCGGCTCGGCTTCCTCCAGCTCGACCCGATCTCGACGGTCGCGCCCCCGCAGCACCTCGTCCTCTGGAGCCGGCTCGGCCCGTGGGACACCGCCGAGCTCGACCGGCTGCTCTGGGAGGAGCGGAAGCTCGTCGAGTGGGTCGCGTTCGTCTACCCGATCGAGGACCTGCCGCTCCTGAAGGCCCGGATGCGGCGCGGCGGCAACAAGGGCGCGAAGGACTTCCTCGCGGCGAACCGCGCCTTCCGCCGGCACGTCCTGCGGGAGCTCGAGGAGCGCGGGCCGCTGCTCGGCCGGGAGATCGAGCCGCACGGGTCCGTCGACCGCGAGCACCACGACTGGTGGGGCTCGCGGAAGGTCGGGCTGATGCTCGACGTCCTCGCGGCCCGAGGCGAGGTCGCCGTCGTCGGACGGCGCGGCAGGCAGCGCGTCTGGGATCTCGCCGACCGCTGGTACCCGGAGACCGAGACGATCCCGTGGCCGAAGGCGCAGAAGCTGATCGAGGAGCGACGCCATCGCGCGCTCGGCGTTCGGCTCGACCGCGGCCGGCTCGTCCCACACCCCGACGCCGAGGACGGCCCGGTGCCCGAGGAACGCGTCACCTTCCTCTCGCCGTTCGACCGCCTGATCCACGACCGCGCCCGCACGGAGGCGCTGTGGCAGTTCTTCTACCGCCTCGAGATGTACGTGCCGCCCGCGAAGCGGCAGTACGGCTACTACGTCCTGCCGATCCTCCGCGGCGACCGGCTGGTCGGCCGGATCGAGCCCGTCCACGACCGGAAGGCCGGCGTCCTGCGCGTGAACGGCGTCTGGTGGGAGAAGGGCGTGAAGCCGCTGGCCCTCGACGAGCCGCTGGACAGCCTGGCCCGTTTCCTGGGCGCGTCGCGGGCCTAGACTCTCCCCATGGACTTCGAGACGCGCGCCATCCACGTCGGCCAGGAGCCGGACCCCGCCACCGGGGCGATCATCACGCCGATCTACCAGACCTCCACGTACGTCCAGGAGGCGGTCGGCGAGCACAAGGGCTACGACTACTCGCGCGTCCACAACCCGACGCGGACCGCACTGCAGACCGCGCTGGCGTCCCTGGAGTCGGCCGAGCACGGGATCGCGTTCTCGTCCGGCCTCGGCGCGACGACGACGCTGATGCACCTGCTCAACCCGGGCGACCGCGTCGTCCTGATCGCCGACGTCTACGGAGGCGTCTACCGGATGACCTCGCAGGTCTACGAGCCCAAGGGTTACGTCTTCGACTACCTGCCCGCGGACGAGTTCCCGAACCTCGCGGAGCACCTCGACGAGCGCACGCGCATGGTCTGGATCGAGTCGCCCTCGAACCCGCTGCTCAACGTCGTCGACATCCGCGCCGCCGCCGACGCGGCGCACGCGGCCGGCGCGATGGTCGTCGTCGACAACACGTTCGCCACCCCGTACCTGCAGCGGCCGCTCGAGCTGGGCGCCGACGTCGTCGTCCACTCGACGACGAAGTACCTCGGCGGTCACTCCGACGTCGTCGGAGGCTTCGTCGGCACGAACGACCCGACCGTCGCGGAGCGCCTCTTCTTCCTGCAGAAGTCGCTCGGCGCCGTGCCGGGCCCGTTCGACTGCTGGCTCGTCCTGCGCGGGATCAAGACGCTCGCCGTCCGCATGCAGCGGCACTGCGAGAACGCGATGGCGATCGCCGTCCTCCTCGAGCGCCACCCGCGCGTCGAGCGCGTCTTCTATCCCGGCCTCCCGTCGCACCCCGGCCACACCATCGCGGCGCGGCAGATGCGCGACTACGGCGGGATGGTCTCGTTTCTCGTCGAGACGCCGGAGGAGGCGGAGGCGATCGCCGGCCGGACGAAGCTCTTCCAGCTCGCGGAGTCGCTCGGCGGCGTCGAGAGCCTGATCGAGGTCCCGTACCGGATGACGCATGCGGCGACCAAGGACGCGCCGTTCGCGTCGCCGCCCAACCTGATCCGTCTGTCCGTCGGGATCGAGTCCGTCGAGGATCTCGTCGCCGACCTCGAGAACGCGCTCGTCCCGGCCGCCGCGCGCGCATGAGCGACGGCTCGGACGCGGTCGTCCTCGTCGAGATCCCGGCCGGGTCGCGCAACAAGTACGAGTGGGACGACGAGCTCGGCGGGATCGTCCTCGACC
>JAFAIV010000093.1 GCA_019236545.1 Actinomycetota bacterium
CGTGCCGAACTCGTACTTCCGGCCGGTGCTCCGCGTACGCGGCTCGACCGCGAGCCCGAAGCGCGCCGCCGGGCGCAAGCTAAAGGTGTGACGTAAGCCCGGCGCCGGACGCGTCGTCGTTGTCGTCCGACTCGGCGTTGTCGTACCACGAGCGCCAGTACTTCCCGTCGTCGAGGTCGCGAGCGAACGTCGTCAGGCGCAGCGGGTTGAACGTGTCGCACATGACCGCGAGCTCGTGCGTCTCGTGCGTGCCGATCGACTTCTCCGCGAGGCCCGGCTGCGGGCCGTGCGGCAGGCCGGACGGATGGAGCGTGATCGAGCCGACCTCTACGCCCTTCCGCGAGCCGAAGTTCCCGGAGACGTAATAGATCATCTCCTCCGACTGGAGATTCGAGTGGTGGTACGGGATCGGTACCGCTTCCGGGTCGAAGTCGAGCTTGCGCGGGCAGAACGAGCAGATCACGAAGTTCTGGCCGGCGAACGTCTGGTGCGAGGGCGGCGGCTGGTGGATGCGCCCGGTGATCGGCTCGAAGTCGTGGATCGAGAACGTCCACGGGAAGAGGTAGCCGTCCCAGCCGACGACGTCGAACGGGTGGTAGTCCTGGACGTAGGTCTGGTAGCCGCCGCGGACGCGCACCTTGACCGGGAACTCGCCCGACTCGCGGACCGTGTGCAGCTCGGTCGGCGGGTGAATGTCGCGGTGGTAGTACGGAGCTCCTTCCATCAGCTGCCCGTACTGGTTCCGGTAGCGGCGCGGGATCTCGATCAGGCCGGGCGTCTCGAAGACGAGGTAGCGCTGCGGCCCCTCCGGGACGAAGCGATACGTGGTGCCGCGCGGGACGACGACGTAGTCGCCTTCTTTGTACGGCAGCGCGCCGAAGATCGTCTCCAGCGTCCCCGAGCCCTCGTGGACGAAGATCACCTCGTCGCCCTCGCCGTTGCGGAAGAAGTAGTCCATCGACCCGGACGGCCGGCAGAGCGAGATCTCGACGTCGCCGTTCCACATCAGCAGCCGCCGGCCGGTGATCTCGTCGCCGGCCTCGGGCATTCCGTACGTCTTGAAGTGCCGATGCGCGTGCTGGTCCGGAACCCACTCCTCGCGCTCGATCGGCTCGAAGCCGCCCAGCTCCATGACGCGGCAGGGTGACTGGAGGTGGTAGAGGATCGACTCGTTCCCGGTGAACCCCTCGAGGCCCATGACCTCCTCGGTCAGGAGCGTCCCGTTCTCGCGGAACTGGATGTGGCGCTTGCGGGGGACGTCGCCGAGGCGGGTGTAGAACGGCATGGCGCGAAAACAGTAAATCAGCGCAGCCGTGCGCGGAGCCACTGGGCGAGGAACGGCTCGGCGATCACGTAGTGGCCGGGCGCGAGCTGCCGGAGGAGCTCGTCGTCGACCAGCGCCTCCACCGCCCGCGCGACGCTCGACGTCCCGGGCAGGTCGTGGCGCTGCCGGTACTCGTGCGCGGTCAGCGCCGTCGTCGGCTCGAGCGCGAGCGCCTGGAGGACGAGCCGCTGGACCGCCGAGGCGCGCTCCCAGACGAGCGAGAAATGCGCGTTCTCCGAGTGCAGGACGCGGTCGAGCGCGCGCTCCAGCGTGTCGGCGTTCGCGGCGCGCCCGCGCGGTGTCTCCTCCCAGAGCGCGTAGCCGAGCTCCTGGGTCGCGTACGGGTGCCCGCCTGTGAGCGCGAGCGCGCTCTCCGCGACCGCGTCGGGGAGGCGCCGGTTGGTCTCACCGAAGCGCTCGCCGAGGAAGGTCGCGAACTCGTCCGGCGGGATCGGCCCGAGCTCCATCTGCGCGGCGCTGCGCCAGAACGGCTCGTTCGCGTCGTTGAAGAGGCGGTGCATCATGCTCCGCTTGCTGCCGAGGTAGACGTGCGCGACGTCGGGCTGCGTCTGGAAGATCGACCGCATCAGCTTCGGCAGGTGCGGGTCGATCGAGAGCACCTCCTGGAACTCGTCGAAGACGATCGCGACGCGCTTTCCCCGGTCGGCGGCGAGCTGCGCCGGGAGCTCGAAGAGCCCCTCGAGGGTCGCATCCACGTCCGCGCGCTGGTGCCCGGCGCGGAAGCTGAAGCCGAGCCCTCCGGTCTGGGGGTCGACCGTCAGCACCGGCGCGATCCGGAGGCCGGAGAAGACCTGCACCGCGCGCTCGCGTGCCCGGAAGAGGGGGGTCGCGATCTCCTCGTGGATTGCCTTTGCGAGCGCAGCCGCCAGTTGCTCCTTCGTCGTCGTCAGCATCAGGTCGACCTGGGCGACAAGCGCCTCGCTGCGCGCGACGAGATCCTGGGCGGCCCGCCAGACCAGCGAGCTCTTGCCGTATCGCCGAGGCGCGAAGACGACCACGTTCTGGCCGTTGCGGATGTGGGTGGTCAGCTCCGCGAGCTCGCGCTCGCGGTCGGCGAAGCCGGCCTCGAGTGCGAGGTCGCCGAAGTTGAAGGGGTTGCGGTCGTCCGCCACGCTTCCAGGATAACTCGCAACTTTGCGACTCGCAATCTTGCGACTCGCAGCTATGCGAGCGCGAGTTCAGCCAGTCGCCGGCCGACCGCCGGCGCGAACTTGAAGCCGTGGCCGCTGCACGCCGAGCCGATGACGACGCGGCCGCGGCGCTCCAGGACGAAGCGCTCGTCCGGCGTCGTCGTGTAGAGGCACGTTTCCGAGCCGAGCGGCTCCGGGTCGACGCCGGGCAGGCGCTCGCGCACCCAGGCGACCGTCCGCGCGGCGATCTCGGGATCGGGGCCGCCCTCGTCGTCAGGGTCGACCTCGGCGCCGCCGTGATGGACGCCGGCCTTGAGGCCGTGGACCGGGTCGTGGAGCGCGTACATCTGGTGGAGGCCGGTCTCCGGGCTGACCTCGACGATCGACGGCAGCGGCGGCCCGTCGTGGCGAAAGTACGTGACCGTCTCGCGCGTGACGCGCACCGGCAGGTCGGGCGCGAAGTCGCGCACCCACGAGCCTGCGGTGACGACGACCGCGTCCGCGTCGAGGTCGTCCGCGGAGGCGACACGGGAGCCGAGGACGACCTCGGCGCCGCGGCTACGGGCGGCGTCGAGGAGCACGAGGCGCGCGCGATCGGCATGGATGACCCCGCCCGACGGCTCGCGCAGCGTCGTCCAGCCGTCGGGCGCGACGATCCCCTCCACAGGCCCGACCTCGAACTCGACGCCGGCCTGCTCGAGCGCCGGTGCGGAGCCGAGCTCCCGGGAGGGCGCCAGCTCGACGAGGCCGAGCAGCTCGAGCAGCGTCTCGCCCGACTCCGCTTCGAGCTCCCGCCAGGCGTCTCGCGCCTCGCGCGCCAGGGGGATCCAGTACGGGTCGTGGTACGCGTAGCGGACGATCCGCGAGCGACCGTGGCTGGAGCCGCGGGTGTGGTCGAGCTCGAACTGCTCGTGCAGCGTCACCTCGGCGCCGGCGTCGGCGAGCGCCCACGCGGCGGCGCAGCCCATCACGCCAGCACCGACGACGGCAACCCGCGGCACGGCGGAATTCCTAGCCGACGACGGGGATGGAGAGGAGGCCGAACGGCTCCAGCCGGTACTCGAGCGCCTGCCCCGCGCGCAGCGGCGACAGCGGCGAGCCCGGCTCGGCGACGAGATCTCCCGGGAGCAGGCGCGTGTTCCGTCCAGCGTGCTCCAGGAGCGCGTCCAGCTCTGCGGCCGGCACCTCGTCGGGCGTGACGGCCAGCGCGCCGAGTGTGAGGGCGAAGTCTCGCTGCTTCGCGCCGTCGAGCTCGGGCGCGACCCATTCGACGAGGAGCGTCGTGGCGCCGACTGCGCCGTCGAGGCCGACGATCGCCGCCCGCCGCGCCACCGGCACGATCTCCCCCGCCCCGCCCGGCACCCGCACCGCGTCGCCCGGCCCCTGAATGGCCGCCGGGTTCGCGAACGCGAAGTCGCCTCCCTCGTCGAACAGGCGGACCGACGGCGGGTGGAGCACGGGCGCGCGCAGGACGACCTCGGCGAGCGGGTACTCCGCGTGCTCCCGCGCGGCGCCGCCGCCGGTGAAGAACGCCTGCAGCGTCTGCGCCGCGAGCTGGACGACGACGTCGCCGTCGACACGTCCGGGCCAGCCGCGGTCGAGCTCGCGGTCGGCGGGGCTGAACATGCAGAGCTTCACGGCTCGGTGTGCACGATGACCTCGGCGATCTCCGGCCGCTCCCGGCGGATCAGCGCCTCCACCCGGCTCGCCCGCGCGTGTGCCTCCGCGAGCGGCACCGTCCCGTCGACCCGCAGGGTCACGTAGACGACCAGCCCGTCGTCGGTGCCGAGGAAGCGAAGGTCGGCCGGCTCGCCGCCCGTCGCGTCCCGCACCGCCCGCTCGACCGCGTCCCTGTCGACGGCGACGTCCGCCGCGGCGGGCCGCGTGCCGGACGACTCCTCGATCAGCGGCTCGAGATGCGTCACGACCTCCGAGACCTGGGGCACCGCGCGCCGGATCGCCCGCTCGACCTCCTCCGCGACGTCGTGCGCGTCGTCGAGCGAGAGGTCGCCCGGGAGCTTGAGGTGGAGCGAGAGCTCGGTGCCGGAGTCGACGTTCACCGCCGTGACGTTGTGCACCTCGCGCACGCGGCGCACGCTCAGTGCGGCCGCGTGCGCGCGCTCGCGGACGGCGCCGGTCGTGATCTCGGGCTCGACGTGGACGACGACGTCCGCCTCCGGGAGCGCGGACTGCACCGCGCGCTCGACCGCGTCCGCGGCGGCGTGGCCCTGGCCGACGACCGCGTCCGGCGCGGCGCCGATCACGACGTCCGCGAACGCGCGCCCGCCCGCCTGCCGCATCCGCAGCCGGCGCAGGTCGACCGCCGGTCGAATCTCGCCGATCGCCGCGAGCGCCGCCTCCTCCGCGTCGGCCGGGGCGCGGTCCATGAGGACGTCCACGTTGCGCCGCATCAGCCGCGCCGCGGCGAAGAGGACGAGCGCGGCGACGAAGAGTGCCGCCACGGAGTCCGCCTGCGGATGGCCGGCGCGGGCGAGCAGCAGGCCCACGAGGACGGCGATCGAGCCGAGGAGGTCGCTGCCGAAGTGGAGCGCGTTCGACGCCAGCGCCGCGCTCTCGTAGCGGTTCGCGGCGCGGTACGACGCGATCGTCCTCCCCACGTCGACCGCGATCACGAGGCCCATGACCGCGATCGCGTACCACGCCGCGTGCACCGGCGCGCCGCCGTTCACGAGGCGGACTACCGCGCGCCAGACGATCGCGAGGCTGGCGAGGACGAGGAACGTCGCCTCGCCGAGCGCGGCGAGGTGCTCCGCCTTCCCGTGCCCGTACTGGTGGCCCGGGTCGGCCGGCCGCGCGGCGACTCCGATCGCGAAGAACGTCAGCAGCGCCGCGACGAGGTCGGTCCCGGAGTGGGCCGCCTCCGAGAGGAGGCCGAGCGAGTGGGTGGCGAGGCCGGTGCCGAGCTTCAGCGCGATCAGCGCGCAGGCCGCGACCACCGACCAGAGGGCCGTCCGGCGCTGGGGGGACACGGCGGAAGCCTACGGGCCGCGTCAGTCGAGGACGACGCGCTCGAGCGGCCAGATGAGGACGTCCTGCAGCGCCGAGTAGTGGCACAGCGGCCGGCCGCTCAGCTCGAACGGCGCGATCGACGTCAGCTCGACCTCCGCTTCGGCCGTCTGCAGCCGCCAGGGCTCGTGGTGGATCTCGGCGCGATAGAGCGCGCCGGCGGGGCCGGTCGTGTAGAGGCAGTACCGCTCCGCGAGGAACCACTCGAGCGACCCCGGCTCCGCGTGGAAGACCGGCCCCTCCGGCCGGTAGCGCGCGCTGAAGACCTTCCCCCGCTCCGACGTCCGGGCGCACTCGACGTCGAACCAGCCGTCCCGCCGCTCGAGCGTCATCCGCGCGTCGAAGTACGGCAGCCGATACGAGCGCCGCG
Source organism: Actinomycetota bacterium (assembly GCA_019236545.1). Taxonomy (GTDB): domain Bacteria; phylum Actinomycetota; class Thermoleophilia; order Gaiellales; family Gaiellaceae; genus Palsa-739. The sequence continues at coordinate 5,873 of JAFAIV010000093.1, forward strand.
CTCCCTGCACCGCCAACCGGCTCGTCGCGTCGAGGGAGAAGAACCAGATCCCGGGCTTCTCGTCCCGCGTGCGGACGTACGTGCGGACGTTCAGCTCGAAGAACGAGGAGAGCTGGGGCACCGGCAGGCCGCCGCGCGGGCGGAGCCCCGACAGCCGGAACGGCGTGATCCCGAGCCAGGCGCTGCCGTCGTGGAGCTCGACCTCCAGCTCGCTCGGGACGTGGCGGCGGACCTGCTCCAGCGGCACGCGCCAGTGCGCGAAGAGGAGGTCCTCCCACGTCTGGCCCATCAGCCAGTTCCGCTCCGGGACCGGCCACGGGCGGTGCTCCGTCCGCTCGAGCGAGCGCGCCTGGCGGCCCGCCGCCCTCACTCCGCCCAACATCGCGCTCTAGAGGTTCCCCCGCAACGCCTGCTCGCGCTCGATCGCCTCGAACAGGGCCTTGAAGTTCCCGTCGCCGAAGCTCGTCGCGCCGTGGCGCTCGATCACCTCGAAGAACATCGTCGGCCGGTCCTGCGCCGTCTTGGTGAAGATCTGCAGCAAGTAGCCATCCTCGTCGCGGTCGACGAGGATCTTGTGCGTCTGCAGGACCGCGTAATCCTCCTCGATCTCACCGATCCGCTGCGCGACGTCGTCGTAGTACGTGTCGGGCGTGTCGAGGAAGATCATCCCGCGCTCCTTCATCGCCTCGACGGTGCCGACGATGTCGTCGGTGGCGAGCGCGATGTGCTGGGCGCCGGGGCCGGCGTAGAACTCGATGTACTCCTCGATCTGGCTCTTGCGCTTGCCCTCGGCCGGCTCGTTGATCGGGAACTTGATCTTCCCGCTGCCGTCCGACATCACCTTCGACATCAGCGCGGAGTACTCCGTGTGGATGTCCTCGTCGCCGAAGTGGAGGATGTTCGTCATCCCGAAGACGCGCTCGTAGAACTCGACCCAGAAGTCCATCCGGCCGAGCTCGACGTTGCCGACGATGTGGTCGATGTTCAGCAGGCCGACGCCGGGGTCGCGGTGGCCGTTCGAGGGCGTCGAGACGTAGCCCGGCTTGAACGGGCCGGCGTAGTCGCCGCGGTTCACGAAGGTGTGGATCGTGTCGCCGTAGGTGGCGATCGCGGCGAGCTCGAGCGAGCCGTGCTCGTCCTCGGCGCGGTGCGGCTCGACGACGCCGCGCGCGCCGCGCTGCACCGCGGTCCGGTACGCCTCGGTCGCGTCCGGAACGGTGAGGGCGATGTCCTTCACGCCGTCGCCGTGCCGCGCCTGGTGGCGGGTGATCTCGTGGTCCTCGCGCAGCGCGCTCGTCACGACGAAGCGGACGTCCCCTTGCTCGAGCACGTAGGAGGCGCGGTCGCGGACGCCGGTCTCCGGCCCCGCGTATGCGGTGCGCGTGAATCCGAGGGCGTGCTCGTAGAAGTACGCCGCCTGCTTTGCGTTGCCGACCCAGAGCTCAACGTGGTCCCAGCCCAGCAGCGGCATGAAGTCTTCGGCCAT
>JAFAIV010000130.1 GCA_019236545.1 Actinomycetota bacterium
GCCTGGTACTACGCGCTGCGCGGGCTCGCGGTCGTGGCGCTGCCGTACGCGTTCGGCTCCACCGCCGCGCTCGTCGTCTTCGCCGTCTTCTACGGACTCGACTGGGTCGCGACCGTGCCGCCGACCGCCGCGCTCGCCGCCGACCGCTTCGGCCGCGAACGGGTCGGCGTCGTCTTCGGCTGGATCTTCGCCGCGCACCAGCTCGGCGCCGCCTTCGCCGCTTGGGCCGCCGGCGCGAGCCGCGTCTGGTTCGGGAGCTACACCGTCGCCTTCGTCTCCGCGGGCGCGCTCTGCCTCGTCGCCGCCGCGCTCTCGCTGCGCGTGCAGCGCGAGGAGACGCTCGAGCCTGCGGTCGCGGTCGCCTAGAGCCGCGCCAGCTCGGCGCAGAAGCCGTCGATCTCGTCGGCCGTGTTGTAGTGGATCAACCCGACCCGGATCGCGTCGTCCGGGTACGGGAGCTTCTCGCGCAGGCCGAGCGAGTACCAGTTGCCGTGCGCCCAGACGCCGTAGCCGCGGTCGCCGAGCTTCTGCACCGCCTCGGCCGCGGGAACGCCCTCGACGTTGATCAGGAACGTCGGCACGCGGCCGTCCATCGTCTGCAGCCCGTAGACCGTGGCGCCGTCCGGGAGGCCGTCGAGGAAGCGCTCGCCGAGCCAGCGCTCGTAGGCCGCGATCGCCCCCATCCCGCCGATCGACTCGAGGTACCCGATCGTCGCGGAGAAGCCGGCGAGCAGCTCGTACGGCGCGGTGCCCGGCTCGAAGCGCCGCCCCACCGGGTCGGACGCCGCCGGCCGCGCCTTGTACGGCCGCCAGGACTCGAGCAGCTCGTGCCGTCCGTACGCGAGCCCGAGATGTGGCCCGCAGAACTTGTACGCGGAGCAGATGAAGACGTCGCAGCCGAGCGCCTGCACGTCCGTCGGCACGTGCGCCGCGTACTGCACGGCGTCCACCCAGCAGAGCGCGCCGACCGAGTGCGCGAGCTCCGAGACGCGCGCCACGTCGACGACCGTCCCGACCGCGTTCGACGAGCCGACGCAGGCGACGACTCGGACGCGCTCGTCCAGGCGCCGCTCCAGGTCGTCGTAGTCGAGCCGGAGATCCTCCGTCACGTCGATCCATTCGACCTCGAAGCCCTTGTCCGCGGCCAGCTCGACCCAGGGCGACACGCCGCCGTCGTGGTCGAGGCGCGAGACGAGGATCTTGTCGCCCTCGTTCCAGTCGCGCGCGGCCGTGCGCGAGAGCGCGAAGTCGAGGACGGTCATGTTCTGGCCGAAGATGACGTCGTCGGACGAGCAGTTGAGGAAGCGCGCGCCGTCCTCCCGCGCCTGCGCGAGGATCGCCTCGACGCGGTGGCTCGACGGGTACGTCGCGCCGATGTTCGCGCTCGCCTCGCGCAGCGCGCGCGCGATCGCGTCGCCGACCTCGTCCGGCACCTGCGAGCCGCCCGGCGCGTCGAGATAGACGAAGTCGCCGTCCCGCAGCGCGGAGTAGCGCGCGCGGACGGCCTCCACGTCCAGTAGCGTCGTGCTCATGCCGCCGAGCCTACCTGCGAGGGTCGTCCTCGGCTGTGGCAACTTCGGGGGCATCGGCTCCGCGCCGGAGTTCTTCGGCCGCGGCGAGAGCCCGGAGGAGGCCTTCGCGATCATGGACGCCGCCTGGGAGGCCGGGATCACGTGGTTCGACACGGCCGATGCGTACGGCGGCGGGCGCAGCGAGACCGCGATCGGCGAGTGGATCCGCGCGCGCCGGCCGGACGGGCTGCGGATCACGACGAAGACGTTCAACCCGATGGGCACGGGCGAGGACCACGGCCTCGCGCCCGCGCGCGTGCGGCGGCAGCTCGACTCCAGCCTGCGCCGCCTGGGCGTCGAGCGTGTCGACCTCTACCTCGCGCACGAGTGGGACCCGGACGTGCCCGTCGCCGAGGTCGCGGGCGTCCTCGAGGAGCTGCGTGCGGCCGGGAAGATCGGCGCCTACGGGCTCTCGAACGTCGACGGCCCGCAGCTTCGCGAGGCGCTCGCCGCCGGCTCGTTCGCGGCCGTCCAGAACTCGTACTCGCTCCTCGACCGCGAGGCGGAGCGGGAGGTACTCCCACTGTGCGCGGAGCACGGCCTCTGGTTCCAGGCCTTCAGCCCGCTCGCCGGCGGCTGGCTGACCGGGAAGTATCGGCGCGACGTTCATCCGCAGGAGGGGTCGCGGATGGCGATGCGGCCCGAGCCGTACGCGCACTACTGCAACGAGCACGTGTTCGACGCGCTCGAGGAGCTGGAGCGCCGCGGCGAACCGGCCACGCTCGCGATCGCGTGGCTCCTCGCCGACCCGAACGTCAGCGTCGTCGTCGGCCCGCGCCGCCCGGAGCACCTGAAGCCCGCGCTCGACGCACTCGCGGCGCCGCTCTCGGCGGAGGACCGGGACGCGCTAGCCGCGCTGTTCTAGCGGCACGAAGTCGCGCTCGTCGTACCCGGTGTAGATCTGCCGGGGCCGCGCGATCTTCTGCTCGGGGTCGCCGAGCATCTCGTCCCACTGCGACACCCAGCCGGGCAGCCGGCCGAGCGCGAACAGGACGGTGAAGTAGTCCGTCGGATAGCCCATGGCCTGGTAGATCAGGCCCGAGTAGAAGTCGACGTTCGGGTAGAGCTTGCGCGAGACGAAGTACTCGTCCTCGAGGGCGATCTTCTCCAGCTCCAGCGCGATCTCGAGCTTCGGGTTGAGGCCGGTCTCCGCGAAGACGTCGTCCGCGACGCGCTTGATCAGCTTCGCGCGCGGGTCGTAGCTCTTGTAGACGCGGTGGCCGAAGCCCATGAGACGACCGTGGCCCGCCTTGACGCTCTCGATGAACTCGGGCACGCGGTCCTTCGTCCCGATCTCGTCGAGCATCAGCAGCACCGCCTCGTTCGCGCCGCCGTGGAGCGGCCCGTAGAGCGCGGCGACGCCCGCGGAGACGGCCGAGAACGGGTCGACGTGCGTCGAGCCGACGCCGCGGACGGCGTTCGTCGACGCGTTCTGCTCGTGGTCGGCGTGGAGGATCAGCAGGATCTCCAGCGCGCGCTGCAGCACCGGGTTCGGCTCGTGCCGGCCGCCGATCTCGAAGGTCATGTTGACGAAGTTGCCGATGTAGTCGAGGTCGTTCCGCGGGAAGACGTACGGCAGGCCGCGCGTGTGCCGGAACACCCAGGCCGCGATCGTCGGGAACTTCGCGATCAGCCGCACCTTCTGCAGGCGCCGGCTCTCCGCGTCGCCGATGTTCTTAGCGTCCGGGTAGAAGGTCGAGAGCGCGCCGACGGCGCCCAGCAGCATCCCCATCGGGTGCGCGTCGTGGCGGAAGCCGTCGAGGAACGTCGTGACGTTCGTGTGGACGTACGTGTGCGTCCGCACCTCGTCCTCCCAGGCCGCGAGCTGCTCCTTCGTCGGGAGCTCGCCCTCGAGGAGCAGCCACGCCGTCTCGAGGAAGGTCGCGTGCTCGGCGACCTGCTCGATCGGGTAGCCGCGATAGCGGAGGATCCCCGCGTCGCCGTCGATGTAGGTGATCGCGCTGCGGCAGGAGGCGGTGTTGAGGAAGGCCGGGTCGTACGACGTCAGGCCCAGCTGGCGGAGGTCGGTCGCGTGGATCGTCCCGTCGACGATCGGCACCTCGATCTCGGTGCCGGTGCGGTTGTCGCGGATCGTCAGCGTCTCGTCGGCCACAGCGGCGAAACACTAACTCGCCGCTCGCTGCCCGCGTTTGGGGTTTCTCCGCAACAGGGACGAGCGAATCAACGGATTATCCGAGGACGAAAGGAGCCCACATGAAGCTGGACTCGCTCAAGGACGTGCTGGAGGAGCAGCTGATGGACCTCTACAGCGCGGAGACACAGCTCGTCGAGGCGCTGCCGAAGATGGCCAAGGGGGTCCGCTCGGAAGAGCTTCGGACGGCGCTCGAGCACCATCTCGAGGAGACCCGCGGGCACGTGAAGCGCGTCGAGGAGGCGCTCGGCGAGCTCGGCGCCTCCGGCGGCTCGGAGGAGTGCAAGGGCATGAAGGGCCTCATCAAGGAGGGTGAGGAGATCCTGGACATGAAGGGCGACCCGCTCGCGAAGGACGCGGCGATCATCGCGGCCGCGCAGCGCGTCGAGCACTACGAGATCGCCGCGTACGGGACGGTGCGGCAGCTCGCCGACGACCTCGACCTCGCCGGGATCAGGGATCTGATGGACCAGACGCTCGACGAGGAGTCGAACGCCGACACGCTGCTCACGAAGATCGCGACGGGCGGCATGTTCAAGGCCGGCCTGAACGAGCAGGCCGCGAACTGAGGCCAGAGGGACGACACCGGGCGGCGCGGCGCGTACGCGTCGCGCCGCCCGCTCTCCGGAGGTGATCGCATGCCGATGACGACGAAGTCCGGCAAGGTGCGGAAGTCCGAGCTGCCGGACACGCTGAAGCGCTCGCCCGCGAAGGCGCAGCGCACGTTCGCGAAGACGCACGACGCAGCGGTCGAGGAGTACGGCGAGGGCGAGCGCGCCCACCGCACCGCCTACGCCTCCCTCAAGCACACGCACGAGAAGGTCGGCGACCGCTGGGAGCCCAAGAAGCGGAAGGGCCCCAGTGACCCGCGCTCGAAGAAGACGACCGCCCAGAAGCGGCGGGGCGTCGGCGAGACCTACGGCGGCGTCGACGCGGAGGGGAACACGAAGGCCGAGCTCTACGAGCGCGCAAGGCGGCTCGGGGTCGAGGGCCGCTCGAAGATGTCGAAGCGCGAGCTCGCGCGCGCGATCGCGCGGAAGCAGTAGCGGTTTCACCGCAGTGGGCGCGGGGACGATGCCGGTCATGAGGCCCTCGCCCGCGCCCGCGGTGCCGCTCGGGGGACGGTACGGAGTGGTGTGGGTGAGGGCCTCGTAGTCGATGCGAGTCGTCGTCGTCGGAGCCAGCGGCAACGCCGGCACGAGCCTGCTCGAGGCGCTCGCCGCCGACGACCGCGTCGACGAGGTGCTCGGCGTCGCCCGCCGCCGCCCCGAGCTCGACCTGCCGAAGACGACGTGGGAGCGCGCGAACGTCGCGCGCGACGACCTCGTCTCCCTGTTCCGCGGGGCCGACTGCGTCGTCCACCTCGCGTGGCGGATCCAGCCGTCGCACGACCTCGAGGCGCTCCGCCGGACGAACGTCCTCGGCAGCGAGCGGGTCTTCCGTGCGGTCGCGGGGGCCCGTGTTCCGTCCCTCGTCTACGCATCGTCGGTCGGCGCGTACTCGCCCGGCCCGAAGAACGCGCGCGTCGACGAGAGCTGGCCGACCGAGGGGACGCCGTCGAGCTTCTACGCCCGCCACAAGGCGGAGGTGGAGCGCGTGCTGGACCGGTTCGAACGGGAGCAGCCGAGTGTGCGCGTCGTGCGTCTGCGGCCGGCACTGATCTTCAAGAGGAGCTCGGCCGAGGAGCAGCGGCGGTACTTCCTCGGGGCGCTCTTTCCGCGCGCGGCCGCGCGGCCGCAGGCGATCCCGATCGTCCCCGACCTGCCACGCCTGCGCTTCCAGGCCGTCCACTCGCGCGACGTCGGCGCGGCGTACCGGCTCGCGGTCGTCGGCGACACGCGCGGCGCGTTCAACGTCGCGGCCGAGCCGGTGCTCGACCCGCCGGAGCTTGCGCGCGCCCTCGGCGCGCGGCCGGTGCGGCTCCCGGTCGCGCTCGTCCGCGGCGCGATGTGGGCGTCCTGGCGACTGCGGCTGCAGCCGACGCCGCCGGGCTGGCTCGACATGGGCCTCGCCGTGCCGCTGATGGACACCGGCCGCGCGCGGAACGAGCTCGGCTGGGAGCCGACGCACAGCTCGACCGAGGCGATCCTCGAGCTCCTCTCGGGGCTGCGCGAGGCCGAGGGCACGCCGACGCCGCCGCTCGAGCGGACGCGCTAGCGCCGGCTGCGGACGAGGACGAACCCGAGCGGGACGATCGCGGCGAGGATCGCCTCCGGGGCGAGCGGCAGGAGCTCCGACTCCGTCCGCGGCGCCGCGGACGGGCCCGAACCGAGCCAGCGCTCGATGATCGCAGGCGCCTTCCCGACGTCCTGAGCCGACAGCACCGGGATCCCGGCGGCGCGGAGCGAGGCCATCGTCTGGTCGCTCGTGGGGTCGGGCCGGTAGCCCTCGTCCCGGCCGTGCTTGTCGTAGACGCGGTCGCCGGGGCTCCACAGCCGCACGACGAGCGCGTGCACGTGCGCCGCGCGAAGCTGGTACGCGAGGTTCGAGGCGCTGAGCGGCTGCGTCTCGCCGTCTGTGAAGACGACGGCGACGCGGCGCCGGGACGACGGCGAGTAGAAGCCGCTGTTGGCGAGCCCGTCGAGCGCGATCATCGAGGTCGCGTTCCGCTCGCGGTAGCCCGGCGCGGGACGCTGGACGCCGATCGACTGCTGCACCACCGAGGCGACCAGGCCACGGTCGCCGGTCGGGAAGAGGCCGATGACCGCGCGGTCGGAGAACGTCGCCACGCCCCACGGCACCTGCGGGACCTCGTCGCGCACGCGCAGCGCGAGCGCGCGGGCGCGGTCGAAGCGGGTCGGCCCTCCTCGCTGCTGCTCGGCGAGCATCGAGCGCGTCACGTCGAAGACCGCGTAGGCCTCCGCGTCCGTCCGGAGGGCGGCGCCGCGGCTGCGGGAGAGGGCGGGCTGCGCGGCGGCGAGGCCGAGGAGCGCGACGCCGCACGCTCCCGCGATCGCGGTGCCGAGCGCGTGCCGGCCCGGCGTGCCGAGGCCGAGCGCCCGCCGCAGGCCGAGGAGGCGCCGCTCGCGGAGCATCGCCGCCGTGAGCGGGAGGACCGCCGCGAGCGCGATGAGCGCCCCGGGCGGGGAGAGGAAGACGGGCGCCGCTACCACCCCCAGCCGGGCGCGGTGTATCCCGCCCGGGCCTTCGCGCGCTGGCGGCTCGACCGCCGCGACTGCTGACGGCTGCGGCTACCGTGCTTGTCCTGCTGGGACAGGAGCAGCTCGAGGTCCCGCTTCGCGTCCTCGTTCGCCGGGTCGGCTGCGACCGCGGCCTGGAGCGCCGCCACGGCGGCCTGCGCGTGCTGCTTCGCGCCTTGCCCGCCGAGCTGCGCCTGCTCGAGCTCGAGCTCGGCGACGAACGACGCCGCCCATGAGCGC
>JAFAIV010000259.1 GCA_019236545.1 Actinomycetota bacterium
GTCGAGGACGCGGCCCCACTCGCTCGGCTCGCTCAGTCGGATGTACCGGCCACCCATCCGCTCGTAGAAGCCGATCGCGTTCGGCTCCGCCTCCCACTCCAGCCGCGTCGCGCCGAGCTCCCGCGCGCGGTCGCACGCGCGCCGGAACAGCGTCGCGCCGAGACCGCGTCCCATCGCCTCCGGGTCGACCCAGAGGTCCTCGAGTACGCACGCCTCGCCTCCCGGGACCAGCGACGCCCACCCGACGACGACGCCGTCCGCCTCCTCGAAGAGCACCTCCCGCCCGTCCTCGACGTCGATCCCGTCGGCCCACGCGCGCACAAGCGCGGGGTCGTAGCCCCAGTGCGCCTTCGCGCGGAACGCGATCTCGCGCAGCCGCGCCGGGTCAGACACCGGCCGCGGTCACGACGAAGTCCGTCGCGAACCCGAGCAGGATGCCGAGCAGGACGAGCCACGCGATCAGCCGCGGGTGCCCGAAGCGCCGGTTGACGGCGAAGAGCTCCTGCACGACGTAGAGGATCGAGCCCGCCGCGATCGTGAAGAACACGACCGCCATCGCCTCGCTCGACCACGCCTGCCCGAGCACCGTCCCGAGGAACGTCGGGCCGCCGCCGATCAGCCCCATCGCGCCCAGGAAGCCCCAGCTCGGCCGCGTCCCCTCGGCTGCGAGCGGGCCGCAGATCCCGAAGCCCTCGGTCGCGTTGTGAAGGCCGAAGCCGATGATCAGCGTCACCGCGAGCGAGATCTCGCTCGCCGCGGCCGCCTGCCCGATCGCGAGGCCCTCGCCGAAGTTGTGGACGCCGATGCCGATCGCGATCAGGAGCGAGAGCTGCTTGCCGGGCGTGAGCGTGTCGAGCCAGGTGCGGCGCGCGAACTCGTCGATCGCGGCGGCGCCCGGGCCGACGAGGGTCGAGGCGCGCCGGCTCGAGCGCTCCTTCATCCACTCCGAGTAGTGCACGAGGCTCATCAGGCCCCCCGCGAAGCCTGCCGCCCCGAGCGCCGCGAGCCACGCGAAGCGGCCCCAGCGGTGCGCGTGCAGAGCGGTGTCGAGCGGGTCGACGGCGTGCGAGAGCACGTCCCAGAGCAGGAAGACGAGAATGCCTGTCGCGAGCGCGCTGAGGCCGACGCGGGTGCGCTCCGAGAGGCCCTGCAGGCGACCGATCGGCAGGCCGAGGAAGATCGTCGCGCCCGCGATCGCGCCCAGCAGGAGAATGTGCCCCGTCGACATCCGGTGTAAGGGTAGCCTTACACGACTCGTCGGGGGCACACTACGGCCATGGCGCAGGGCCACTCCGTCGACGAATACCTCGAGACGATCTACTTCCTCGCGTTCCCGATCGGCGAGTACACCCCGCGCGGGACGGGCTCACCGCCGCTGGCGTCTCGTGTCGCCGAGATGCTCGGCGTCTCCCGCGCGTCCGCCGGCGAGATGCTGAAGCGGCTCGAGGCCGAGGGGCTCGTCGAGCGCGGCGCGCGCAAGGAGGCGCTCCTGACCGACGCCGGCCGCGAGCGCGCGGAGAAGGTCGTCCGCAAGCACCGCCTGATCGAGCGGCTGCTCACCGACTTCATGGGCTACACCGGCGCCGAGGCGCACGTGCAGGCCGACCTGCTCGGCGACACCTTCACCGACGAGATGATCGACCGGATCGACGAGCGACTCGGCCACCCGCAGCGGTGCCCGCACGGCTGGCCCGTCGACCCGGACGTCGAGCAGGCGGAGAACGCGACGCTGGAGCCGCTCGCGGCGCTCGAGCCGGGGACGGAGGCGACGATCGTCCGGCTCGCCGAGCACGACGGCGACCTCCTGCACTGGTTCTACGACCAGGAGCTCGTGCCGGGCCGGGAGCTCGTGCTCGAGCGCGCCGACCCGGCTGCCGATCAGTTCGTCGTTCGCCTCGACGGCGACCGGCGGGCGATCTCCGAGAAGGCCGCCGCCGGGCTCTTCGTCAGACCGTCGTGACCGCGGCCTCGAGCCCCGCGGCGCTCCGGAGCGCGTCGGCCTTGTCCGTCCGCTCCCACGTGAAGTCGGCGTCGTTGCGGCCGAAGTGGCCGTACGCGGCGGTCTTCGCGTAGATCGGGCGGCGCAGGTCGAGGTCGCGGAGGATCGCGGCCGGGCGGAGGTCGAAGTGCTCGCGGACGAGCTCCTCGATCCG
>JAFAIV010000314.1 GCA_019236545.1 Actinomycetota bacterium
GCGTGCGAAGCTTGCCTGCGAGCCTGCGGGCGCGGCAGCCGCCGGGGCGGTGCTCTCCGGCAGGGTCGAGGGCGGCCCGGGCGTGGCCGTCGTGGTCTCGGGCGGCAACGTGGTAGCCCGGGAGGCCGCTGCTATCCTGGCCCAGCGATGAAAGCCGACATTCATCCCGACTACGTGGTGGCGACGGTGACGTGTTCCTGCGGGAACACGTTCCAGACGCGCTCCACGAAGCCGGAGCTGCACGTCGAGATCTGCTCGCAGTGCCATCCGTTCTACACGGGCAAGCAGAAGCTCGTGGACACGGGCGGCCGCGTCGAGCGCTTCCAGCGCCGGCTCGAGCGGGCCGAGCGCGCGCAGCGCTCGAAGTAGGGCGGCACATGGCGACAGTCGGAGGACAGGCGGTCCTCGAGGGCGTGATGATGCGCGGCCCGGGGCACTGGGCCGTGGCCGTCCGCACCCCGGCGGGGACGATCGCGAACGTCTCGCGGCCGATCGACTCCGCGATGGCGCGGCACCGCGTCCTGCGGTTGCCGATCCTCCGCGGCGTGATGGCTCTCGGCGAGTCGCTGGCGATCGGCTTCCGCGCGCTCGCGATCTCCGCGAACTACGCCGCGCAGGAGGAGGGCGACGAGGCGGCGGCGGAGGAGGAGCCGAAGGAGATCTCCCGCGGCGCGCTGATCTTCTCGTTCGCCGTCGCGATCGGCTTCGCGGTGGCGCTCTTCAAGGTGACGCCGGCGCTGATCACCGACTGGCTGCCGATCAAGTCGACGGGCTGGTTCGTCGTCGTCGAGGGCCTGATCCGCGTGACGATCTTCGTCCTCTACCTGTCGCTCATCTCGCTGCTCCCCGACCTGCGGCGCGTGTTCCAGTACCACGCGGCCGAGCACAAGGCGATCAACGCCTACGAAGCGGGCGAGCCGCTCGAGCCGGAGGTCGTGCAGCGGTTCTCGCTGATCCACCCCAGGTGCGGCACGGCGTTCCTGCTCTGGGTGATGGTGATCGCGGTGTTCGTGTTCGCGTTCTTCGGGCGCCCGGCGTGGTACTGGCTGATCGCGACGCGGATCCTCTTGCTGCCGCTGATCGCCGGCCTCGCGTATGAGCTGATCCGCTTCGCCGGCAAGCACCAGGACAACCGCGTCCTGATGACCGTGCTGGCGCCGGGCCTGTGGCTGCAGCGCCTGACGACGCGCGAGCCGAGCCTCGACCAGCTCGAGGTCTCGATCCGCGCCCTCCGCGAGGTCCTGGACCTCGAGCGAGACCGCGACGCGAGCCTGCAGCGCGTCGAAGTCATGGCCTGACACGTAGGCTCTGCCGCGCACCGCTCACGACGAACGAAGGGGAGACGATGGCGACGGACAGGCGCGCAGAGGTGGTCTGGCACGGGAGCTTGATGGAGGGTTCGGGGACGATCGTCTCCACGACCAGCGGCAAGATCGGGGAGCAGCCGGTGAGCTGGCCGAACCGGGCGGAGGACAGCCCGAGCGCGACGAGCCCGGAGGAGCTGATCGCCGCGGCGCACGCGTCCTGCTTCTCGATGGCGCTCTCCGCCGGCCTCGCGCGAGCCGGCAACCCGCCGGACGAGCTCCGCACCTCCGCCACCGTCACCTTCCAACCGGGCGAGGGGATCACGAGGATCGCCCTGACCGTCGAGGGCACCGTCCCCGGGCTCGACGATGCCGGTTTCCAGGACGCGGCGCAGGCCGCGAAGCAGAACTGCCCGGTCTCCAAGGCGCTCGCCTCGGTGCCCGAGATCACGCTGGAGGCACGGCTAACCTGACCGTCGCGATGGCGACGGACTTCGACCAGCTGATCGGCGACCTGGAGCGCTCCTACGAGGAGGCTCAGGCCCGCATGTCCGACCCCGCGGTCTACAACGACCGCCGCGAGGCAGCCGAGGTCGGGCGCCGGCTCAAGGACCTCGAGACCCCGTACAAGCTCGCCCAGGACTGGAAGGCCGCCAGCGACGACCTGGCCGCGGCCCGCGACGACGCCGACCTCAAGGAGCTCGTCCCGGAGCTGGAGAACCGCGTCCACGATCTCCAGGAGGAGCTCCGCCTCGCCCTCGTCCCGACCGACCCGGCCGACCGGAAGGACGTCATCGTCGAGGTGCGCCAGGGCGTCGGCGGCGACGAGGCCGCGCTCTGGGCCGGCGACGTCTACCGGATGCTCAC
>JAFAIV010000395.1 GCA_019236545.1 Actinomycetota bacterium
TCGACGCGATCAGGAGGTCGAGCAGCGGGCTCGGCAGCGGCACGATCATCATCAGCACGATCACGACGACGGCGACCGCGGCCGCGACGTCGGCGTGCTTGAGCATGCGCTTGAGGAGACCGCTCATCTCGCGGCCTCCCATGCCGCCGCAAGCCTCAGGAGGCTCCGACGCATGAAGGGGACGACTCCTTCACGCACAGCCTTCCCGTTATCGGCCGCAGGCATCCCTGAGTTGAGGGGTTTCCGATCAGGCAATGCCGAGCCTCCGGAGCTTCCCGCTGCGGCGCATGACGGCGGCGATGACCTCGGCGACGGCGACGAAGAACTCCTCCGGGATCAGCTGGCCGATCTCGACCGCCGCGTAGATGCCGCGCGCGAGCGGCGGGTCCTCGACGATGGGGACGCCGTTCTCCTGGGCGATGCGGCGGATCTCGGCGGCGACGAGGTCGGCACCCTTCGCCACGACCTCCGGCGCCGGCTTCGTGCCGTCGTAGCGGAGCGCGACCGCGAAGTGCGTCGGGTTGGCGATCACGACGTCGGCGGTCGGGACGGCGGCCATCATCCGCTTGCGGGCCTGCTCGCGCTGGCGGCGGCGGATCGCGGCGCGCGCCTCGGGCGGCATGTCGGTCTGGCGCGACTCCTCCTTGACCTCCTGCTTCGTCATGCGCAGCGACTTGTCGATCCGGTAGCGCTGCCAGAAGAAGTCGGCCAGCGCGAGCGGGAGCAGGCCGAGGACGGTGATCCAGGCGATCTTCCTCACCGAGCCGCCGACGACCGGCATGATCGCCGCGGGCGGCGTGCCGACGAGCCCGGCGAACGAGTGGAGCTGGCTCCAGACGAGCATCCCGACCGCTCCGCCGACGACGAGCACCTTCACGATCTGCTTCAGCGCCTCGACCGCGGCCTGCGGCCCGAGCAGCCGCTTGACGCCCGCGGCCGGGCTGAGCTTGTTGAACGACGGCTTGAGGATCTGCGTCGAGAGCTTGAGCCGGGTCTGGAGGCCGGTGGCGAGGATCGCGACGATCACCGCGACGACGACGATCGGCCAGAGGGCGCCGATCACGCTGCCGGCGAAGCTGCGCTCGAGGCCGCCGAGGCCCTTCTGCTGGACGAGATCGGGCTGCGCGGTCAGGACGAGCCCGTCGTGGAGGGACTGCGCGAGGCGGCGGACGATCGCGGGCGCCAGCGCCCCGAGGACGGCGACCATCGCGGCGAGCGTGAAGATCGAGTTGAGGTCGGCCGAGCGGGCGATCTGGCCCTTCTTACGCGCTTCGCCTCGTCGTTTGGGTGTGGCCTTCTCGGTCTTGTCGGCTCCGCCGCTCGCCACGAGACCTCACCCCCTCAGCAGGCGCAACGAGTCGAAGAGCGTGTTCTGGATCCCGGTCTGGAGCTGGTTGGCGACGAATGGGAGCGACGCCATGACCATCCCGAACGCGACGAGGATCTTCGCCGGGAGGCCGACCATGAACACGTTCATCTGCGGCGCGGCGCGCGCGATCAGGCCGAGGCCGGCGTCGGTCACGAGCAGCGCGATGACCACCGGCGCGACGATCTCGAGCGCGATCACGAACAGGTTCGCGAACCCGTGCACGGCCATCCCGGTGAGCGTCGAGAGGTGCGGGTACGCGTCGATCGGGATGATCCGGTAGCTGCTCGCGAAGCCCTCGATGATCAGCTGGTCGCCGCCGGTGAGCAGGAGGACGAGCGTCGCGAACATCGCGTAGAGCTGGCCGAACGCGGCCGCCTGCACCTGCGTGAACGGGTCGACGATCTGCGCGAACGAGAAGCCGACCATCGCGTCGAGCAGCGCCGCTCCCGCGTTCACGGCCGCCATCAGGACGCCGACGCCGAACGCGAGGACGAGCCCGACGAGGACCTCCTTCACGACCGCGGCCGCGATCGCGGCCGCGCCGGTCGGCAGGTGCGCGTGCGCGGATGCGACGGGCGAGATCGCGAGCGCGAGCGCGAGCAGGATCACCGATCGCACCCGCGCCGGGATCACCGGGCTGGAGAAGATCGGCGCGAACGCGAACATCCCGCCGATGCGGGACGCGACGAGCACGAAGCTCAGCAGCTGCGCGCCCGCGATCTGCGGGAGCTGCAGCGTCATCCGGCGCCGATCGTCGGGATCTGCAGCAGGACCTCGTGGGCGTAGCCGATCAGCTGCGAGAGCATCCACGGCCCGCCGACCGCGATCACCGCGCCGACCGCGAGGATCTTCGGGACGAACGAGAGCGTCGGCTCCTGGATCGACGTGATCGCCTGGAAGATCGAGACGAGCACGCCGACGACGAGGCCGGCGAGGAGGAACGGCGCGGCGACGATCATCGTCGTCGTCATCGCGTGGATCGCGAGCTCGATGGCGGTCTGCTGCGTCATCTCAGTGGAAGGACGTCACCACGCCCTGGACGACGAGCGACCACCCGTCCACGAGCACGAAGAGGAGGATCTTGAACGGCAGGGAGACGAGGACCGGGGGCAGCATCATCATCCCCATCGACATGAGGGTCGCCGAGACGACCATGTCGATGATCAGGAACGGCAGGAAGATCAGGAAGCCGATCTGGAACGCCGTCTTCAGCTCGCTGAGGATGAAGGCGGGGATCAGCACCTGGGTCGGCACGTCCGCGCGGGTCTTCGGCGTCTGGACGTTCGCGATCCGGACGAACATCGCGAGGTCGCTCGTGCGCGTCTGCTTGAACATGAACGTGCGCAGCGGCTCCTGCGCGCGCTCGAGCGCCTGCGTCGCGCTGATCTCGTGGTGCTGGTAGGGCTGCAGCGCGTCCTTGTTCATCGCCGAGAGCGTCGGCGACATCACGAAGAGGGTCAGGAAGAACGCGATCCCGACGAGCACCTGGTTCGGCGGCGACTGCGGCGTGCCGAGCGCGTTCCGGACGAAGCCGAGGACGATCAGGATCCGCGTGAAGCCGGTGACGGCGAGCAGGATCCCCGGCAGGAGCGTGACCAGCGTCAGGAGCAGCATCAGCTGCACCGGCGCCGACAGCCCCGTGTTCGTCACGTGGACGGTCATCTGGCCGTCATCCGCTTCAGGCTCTCGAGCATCCCGCTCGAGGCGCCCGTGCCGCCGCCGCGGCGTCCGCGGGACTGCAGCTCCAGCTCGTCGACGTCGACGCCGAGCCGGCGAAGCTCGTCGATGCTGTAGGCCCGGATCGGCGTGACGCTCTGCTCGGCGCTGCCGACGAGGAGGACCTCCTGCCCGACGCGGACGAGGTGGAGCGAGCGGTTCGGCGCGAGCACGGTCGTCCCGAGGACGGACAGCCGCTCGTCCGCCGCGCCGTCGCCGCGCTTCGACTTCCCGTACGCCTTCAGCAGCCAGTAGATCCCGTAGATGACGCCGAGCACGATCACGAGCCCGCCGAAGAGGCGGATCAGCGAGCCGGCGCCAGAGCCGCCGCTGGAGGGCGAGGTGCTCGTCGTCGAGGTCTTGCCGCCGTGCGCGCCCGCGTCGACGACCTGCTGCGGGAGCGGCGTCGTGTCCGCGGGAACGGCGGGAGGCGCCGCGTGATGCCTCGGTGAGGACGCAGCGAGAGCTGTCCCCGGGCCGGGGACGAGGATGGCCAGGCACGCGAGGGCCACGAGGGCGGGAACTCGCCGCTGGTGCTTTGCGGGACGACGCACAAGCACGCCGCTCGGCGTAATCGGCGCTCGGGCTCCCGGGTTGAGCGGACCGCGAGGATCCCTCGACAGAGGGAGACGCGAATCACGCTTTGTGGGGCTGCGGCTACGCCCACCCCCGCGCCGATACCGCCGCAGTCAGGCAATTCACCGCGTCGTCCCCTCAACCTCGCGGGCCTGAAGTCCCCCCAACAGCACCTGCGGAGGTACAACGAGATGTCCCAGGCTGGCACCACCAGCACTCGCCCTTCCACCGCCGAGGCGGAGCGCCTGTGGCGCCTCTGGAAGGAGCGCGGCGACAGCGCCGCCCGCGACCGGCTGGTTCTCCTCTACTCGCCGATGGTCCGCTATCTCGCCCAGCGCAAGCTCCGCGAGCTCCCCGTCCACTGCGAGCTCGACGACCTCGTCTCGTGCGGGCTGATCGCCCTCATGCGCGCAGTCGAGCGCTTCGACCCCGCCAAGGGCGCCACGTTCGAGCAGTTCGCGTGGACACGCGTCGTCGGCGCGATCGTCGACGAGCTCCGCCGGCAGGACTGGGTCCCCCGCGCGACGCGCCGGCTGGGCCGCGAGATCGAGGAGGCGCGCCAGCGCCTGCTGATCCGGAACGGACAGTCTCCTTCCGACCACGAGATCGCGACCGAGCTCGGCATCTCGGTCGGCGAGCTGAGCGACCGCCTGGCCGACCTGCAGCGGGCCGACCTGGTCTCCCTCAACGCCCCGGTCCGCAGCTCCGACGACGGCACGCTCGAGGTCGGCGACCTGATCGTCTCCTCCAGCGCGTCCGACGACCCGGAGTCGCAGGCGATGGCCGCCGAGCGCGCGGTCGTCGTCCGCAAGGCGATCCGCTCCCTCTCCGAGCGCGAGCGGATGGTGCTCGAACTCGTGTACGTCCAGAACCTCCAGGGCCGCGAGGTCGCGCAGCGCCTCGGCGTCAGCGACTCGCGCGTCTCCCAGATCCTCTCCGGCGCCCGCGAAGCCCTCCGCAAGGCAGTCGAGTCGTACCAGGCCGGCTCCGAGTCGACCTCCCTCCTGGAAGTCGCGGTCTAGTCACTCGGCGGAGCCGCCGCGCCCGGGGGGACGCGGCGGCTCCGCCGCCGTATCGGAACGAAGCACCCGGGAGAGCGCGGTCTCCCGGGTGCTTCGTGCTGTTGCTGTCGCCCGCCCGCTGAGGCCGCTCGCGGCGTCTGCGGGAGCGGGGTCGGCCTCCGGCCAGAGCCGGCTTCGCCTCGCTCTCGCCTCCGGCTGAGATCGTCTTGCTAGGAGCCGGCCGCGAGGCGGCGCTCGGCGGAGACGACCTCCGTCACGCGGAGGCCGAACTGCTCGTCGATCGCCACGACCTCGCCGCGCGCGATGCGCTTGCCGTTCACCAGCAGGTCGACCGGCTCGCCTGCGAGCTTGTTCAGCGTGATCAGCGAGCCCGGGCCGATGCCGAGCGTCTCGCGCACGGTCATCGTCGCGCGGCCGATCTCCACCGACAGCGACACGGGCACGTCGAGGACGAGGTCCAGGCCCGGGTCGCCGCTGCCGCCCTCGAGGGCGGGAGTGGGCTCGAACTGGATCTCGTCGACGATCTCGGTCACTGAACGGTGATGTCGGTCAAGAAGACCTTGTCGATGACGTTATCGGTCGACGCACGCATCGCCTTGAGCAGACGCTGCACGAGCGACCTCCGCGGGGCCGGATCGATCAGCTCGGACGCCGGCGCGCCCGTCAGCATGTCGGTCACGACCGCCCGCATCGCGGGCTCCTGCGGCACCGGGATGTTGCCGTTCGAGTCCGGCGTCAGGCTCTTCGCGTTGACGTTCTCGAGCAGCACGCTGACCGAGACCTTCGCGTAGCGGCCGTCCGCGAGGTTGAGCACGAACGGCTGCGAGAAGTTCAGCAGCGTGCCCGGCAGACGCGGCACGACGCCCTTCTTCTTCGGCTTGAGGACGGTCTTGTAGGCGCCCGCGACTCCGACGAGGAGCACGAGCACCAGGATCATCCCCTTCTTGCTCTTCAGGAATTTCATGGGACGTTTCCTCCGGAGTTCGTCGAGTTGGTCGGTGCGGACGCCTGCCGGAGCACGACGATGTCGACTCGGCGGTTCGCCTGGCGGCCCGCGGGAGTGGTGTTCGCGTCCACCGGCCGCGTGTCGGCGTAGCCGGCGACGGAGAGCCGCGTGTCCGCGACGCCGCCGCTGTGCAGCACCTCGAGCACGGCGGTGGCGCGCGCGGTGGAGAGCTCCCAGTTGGACTGGAAGACGCCGGTGTGGATCGGCACGTCGTCGGTGTTGCCCTCGACCCGCACGGGGTTCGTGAGCGTCGTGCCGTCGATCGCCTGCGCAACCTTGTCGAGCAGCGGCACCGCCTTCGTCTCGAGGACCGCCGAGCCGCTCGGGAAGAGCAGCTTGTCCGTGAGCAGGCGGATGACGAGCCCGCGCTCGTCGATCGCGGTGCGCAGCTCGCCGCTGAGGCCGTGCGCGATCGCGTACTGCTGGAGCTGCTGCTGCAGGTGCTGGAGGTTCCGCTGCTCCTGCTCGCTCTGGATCTTGTCGATCTGGCGCGCGACGGTCGAGGCCGGGTCGCGCGGCACGATCGCGATGGGCGTGTTTTCGGACGCGCCGTTGTTGTTGAAGACCGAGGTCTGGCCGTTCAGCACCTTCTCGTGCGTGAACGCCTCCCGCAGTGACACACGAAGCTCGTCGAACTTCGTCTTGTTCACCATCGAGATGGCCCACATGATGATGAACAGGGCCATCAGCAGCGTGATCATGTCCGAGTAGGTCAGGAGCCAGCGCTCGTCGCTCGAGTGGCCCTCCTCGGCGTGACCGCCGCCTCCCCGCCGGTGGCGGTGGGAGCTCACGCGGCGGCCTCCTCGACGGCGCTCACCGGCGAGGCGGGCGCGTTCGCGGCGGCGTCCTCGGCGGCGGCGCGCTCGGACGGCGAGAGGAAGCTCTGGAGCTTCTCCGCCAGCATGCGCGGGTTGTCGCCGGCCTGGATCGAGAGGATGGCCTCGAGCAGCAGCTCGCGGTAGGCGACCTCGCGGCTCGAGATGTCCTTGAGGCGGTTGCCGATCGGGAGGAGCATCAGGTTCGCGCTGCCGACGCCGTAGAGGGTCGCGAGGAACGCGCCCGCGATCGAGTGGCCGAGCGTCGACGGCGACGAGAGGTTCTCGAGCACGTGGACGAGGCTGAGGACGGTGCCGAGGATGCCGAGGGTCGGCGC
>JAFAIV010000035.1 GCA_019236545.1 Actinomycetota bacterium
GGTGTCCGGCTCGAGCGTGACGAAGCCGTGCGCGCAGCCCTCCGGCACGACCATCATCCGGCGGTTCTCGGCCGAGAGCTCGGCGCCGTACCAGCGGCCGAAGGTGGGGGAGGCCTCGCGCAGGTCGAGGACGACGTCCCAGAGCGCTCCGCGGATGCACCGGACGACCTTCACCTCGGCGGCCGGTGCGAGCTGGTAGTGCATGCCTCGCAGCGTTCCGCGCTCGGCGCTCAGCGAGTTGTTCACCTGGACGAAGCGCGTCGGCAGCCCGGCGGCGCCGAACTCCTCCTCGCAGAAGACCCGCGCGAAGAAGCCGCGCTCGTCGCCGCGGCGGTCGAGTTCGACGGTGAAGGCGCCGGGAATCGGGGTCTCGTCGAAGCGCACGCCGGCTCCTACGCGGCTTCGGCGGCGGTCGAGTCGAGCAGGTGCATCCGGTCACGTAGCGTGCGCAGGCGGACGAACTGCGGTCCTTCCCAGTCGGCGAGCGAGAAGCGGTGCTCGGTGAGCTTCCGGTCGAGCTCCTCCATGCCGCTCGCGAGCGTGTACTCGAGCGAGAACTCCGGCAGCAGCCGGCCGAGGAGGTCGAAGTTGACCTTGTAGCTCCGCGGGTCGGCGCCGACCTCGCCGGTGTAGACGACGCTCGCGGAAGGCACGAGCTCGCGGACGAGGTCGCCGACCTCGCGCACCTGGTAGTTCTCGGCGTTGCCGCCGATGTTGATCGCCCGGCCGGAGACGACCTCGCGCGGCGCCTCCGCGAGCGCGACGAACGCGCGCGCGATGTCGCGGCAGTGGATGAGCGGCCGCCACGGCGAGCCATCGCTCATGATCCGCACCTCGCCGGTCGCGTGCGCGCAGGCGAGGAGGTTGTTGACGACGAGGTCGTTGCGCAGCATCGGCGAGTGGCCGTAGGCGGTCGCGTTGCGCAGGAAGACGGGCGTGAAGCCGTCGTCGGCGAGCGGCCGCACGGCGTATTCGGTCTCGATCTTCGACTGCGCGTACGCCGTCAGCGGGTTGAGCGGGTCGTCCTCGGCGAGGTCGGGCTTGTCCGCCTGGCCGTACACGGAGCAGCTGCCGGCGAAGAGCCAGCGACCGACGCCGGCGCGCTTGGCGAGGTGTGCCAGCCGGACGGACGCGTCGCGATTGACGTCGAAGGTCACCGCCGGGTCGAGGTCGCCCATCGGATCGTTCGAGATCGCGGCCAGGTGCATGACGGCGTCGTGGCCGTCGAGGTCGCGCTCGTCGAGCGCGCGGACGTCCTTGGTGAGCTCCCTGTTCGGGGCCACCCACGGCTCCCACTCGCAGCCCGCGTAGAGGCCGAGGTCGCAGCCCGTGACGGTGTGCCCGGCCTCGCGCAGGAGCTCGACGAGGTGTGCGCCGATGTAGCCGCGGTGGCCGGTGACGAAGACCTTCATGCCGCGCCGCGCAGCCGCGGCCGGGGCGCGGGCAGCTTGCGCCACGGCGCCTCGCCGCTCGCCCAGAGCGCGTTCAGGTGCTCCATGTCGCGCTGCGTGTCCATCGCGTGCCAGAAGCCGCCGTGCTTGTAGATCGACAGCTCTCCGTCCTCGGCGAGGCGGACGAGCGGCTCGCGCTCGAGGACGCACGACTCGTCCGGCGCCAGGTAGCGCAGGAAGTCGCGGCGGAAGAAGAAGAACCCGCCGTTGATCCAGGCGTCCTGGAACTGCGGCTTCTCCTCGAACTCGGCGACGCGACCGCCCTTCACCTTGAGCTCGCCGAAGCGGGAGGGAGGGCTGACGCCGAGGACCGTCCCGACCGAGCCGCGCGCGGCGTGGTAGCCGAGCTCCTCGGCCAGGTTGGCGTCGGTGAGGCCGTCGCCGTACGTGACCGCGAAGTGCTCGCAATCCCCGAGGTAGCGCGCTGCTGCGCGGGCGACGCGCCCGCCGGTCATCGTCGCCTCGCCGGTGTCGGCGAGCGTCACCTTCCACTCGTCGCTGTGGTCGACCGAATGCACCTCGACGGCGTTCGTCGCCAGGTCGACGGTGAAGTCGCTGCGCATCGAGGAGTAGTTGAGGAAGTACGACTTGATCACCTCGGCCTTGAAGCCGAGGCAGAGCACGAAGCGCCGGAACCCCCAGTGGGAGTACGTCTGCATGATGTGCCAGAGGATCGGCTGCCCGCCGACGGGGACCATCGGCTTCGGGCGGAACTCCGTCTCCTCCTTCAGGCGCGTGCCGAGGCCGCCGCAGAGCACGAAGACGGGCACCTCGGCGGGATTGGGAGCGTTCGGGGACACGCCACCCTGCGTGATCGGCGGCCTGGGCGCCTGTTTGAGCCGCTCAACTCTCGCCGGGCCGCTCCGAATACGCGTTCGTGGCGCCGATCGCGTCCATCGTCATGCCCTGCTACGGGCACTGGCAGCTGACGGAGCGCTGCCTCGCCTCCCTCGACGACGTGCTCGGGCCGACGCTCGGGAACGAGATCGAGCTCGTCCTCGTCGACAACGGCTCGACCGACGAGACGCCGGAGCGGCTCGAGGCGTGGCGCGAGCGTGCGACGGTCGTCTCGCTGATGCCGAACCGCCACTTCGCCGGCGGCTGCAACGCGGGCGGCTTCGCGGCAACCGGCGACGTCCTGATCTTCCTGAACAACGACACCGTCGCGCGCCCTGGGGTCTTCGAGGCGCTCGCCGAGGAGGCGAGCGACCCGACCGTCGGTGTTGCCGGAATCCGCCTGCTCTACCCCGACGGCACCATCCAGCACGGCGGCTTCGGCTGGATCCGCTCTCACAGCGGAGTCACGACCGCGCACCTCTTCCACCACGAGGCCGGAGACATCCCGGAGGCGAGCGCGACCTACGACCTGCGCGCCGTGACAGGCGCCTGCTTCGCGACGCCGCGCGAGCTCTTCGTCCGGCTCGGCGGCTTCGACGAGCGCTACCACGAGGGCTGGGAGGACGTGGACTACTGCCTCCGCGCGCGCGAGCTCGGCCTGCGGGTCGTCTACCGCGGCGACCTCGCGATCCTCCACGACGAAGGGAAGACGACGGGGCGCGACTACCGCGGCGACGGCAACGAGCGCATCTTCGTGGCGCGCCACGGCGAGCACCGCGACGACGACGATCTCTTCCGCGCGACCTTCGGCGGCTCGGCGCAGAGCCTCCTGAGCGCGCCCGGCGGCACCGCCGCCGACGGCTCGCCGGTGCGGATCGTCGGGCGGCTGCTCGGCTTCTCCGGCGACGCGACCGAGGCCCGAATGGTGCTCAACCTCGCCGAGGCGATGCAGCTCGTGCCCGCGGCTCGTGCGCTCGGCACCGGCATCCCCTCGCCGCTTCTGACGCCCGAGTCGGAGCAGGTCGTCGCGGCGCAGCAGCGCTGGACCGGCCACTTCGCGCTCGAGGTGCTCGTCCACGGCCGCGGGCCGCTGCCGGAGGGCGCGTTCGACGCGGTGCATCTCGCCTCCCGCGACGGGCTCGACGCGGCGACTCTTCCGACGGTCTGGGCGGGCTCCCGCGCGCTCGCAGAGGAGCTCACGGCCGAGGGAGTCGAGGCGGAGGTCCTCTATCCGCCGCTCCCGGAGATCGAGCGGGGAACGGGCGGAGGCGGCATCCTCGCCGTGCTGCCCGCACACGACCTCGAGCTCTGCGCCCGGATCGTCGCCGCGCTCGACGACGCGGACGCTGATGTCACGTTCCTGCAGACGGTCGCGTCACCGCACCTGGCGCGGCTTGTCGGCGGGCTGCCGCTCCTGCCGCCCTGCGTCGACGAGCTGTCGTTCGCCGCGCTCGCGGGAGGCTACGACGTCCTCGTCTCGCTCGACTCGGCCGACCCGTTCGAGCGGCGGCCGCTCGTCGCCGGCCTCGCCGGCGCGACCCCGGTCTTCGCGCGAGGCGGCGCTGCAGAGGAGCTCCTCGGCAGCGGCCTCGCGGTGACAGGCCCCGACGATCTCCGCACCGCCGTCGCGCGGGCCCTGGCCGAGCCCACCGAGGACGACGCCCGCGAGGCTGTTCTCGCGGCGTGCGGCGCCCCCGCCGCGGCCCAGCGCCTCGCCGAGCTCTTCGCCCGCAAGATCCTCCGCCGCGCCTCACGCCTCGTCGCGGAGGACGCTCAGGCGGCCGCGGCGAGAATCGCCGCGTAGGCCTTCGCGAGCACCGCCCAGTCGTAGCGCTCCTCGCAGATCCGGCGCGCCGACCCGGTCCGATCCGTCCAGTCCTCCGCGAACGCGGCGACGATCGCCTCCGCGAGCTCGTCCTGGCGCTCGCAGAGCGCGAACTCGGCCACGAGATCCGCGTCGAAGCCGCGGGCTCCGAAGGCGGTCGTCACGACGGGCAGCCCCGCCGCGGCGTAGTCCACGACCTTCAGGTTCGAGCCCGAGCCGCTCGCCATCGGGTTGAGCGCGAGCGTCGAGGTGGCGTAGAGCTCCTGCTTCGCGTCCTCCGGCAGGAACCCGTGGAGGCGGACGTTCGCGGGCGCGGACTCGATGCTCGAGCACACGCTCCCGATCACGTGGAAGTCGACGTCGGGCAGGCGCTCGGCGGCGCGCACGATCGCCTCGACGGCATCGACGTTCGGCCTGTGCGCGTTGCCCGAGAAGACGCACGAGCGGTGGCGCGTCGCCCGCCGTTCCCAGGCCGTGAACGGCACGTGGGTGACCGGCGCGCCGTTCGCGACGACGTGCGTCCGGGCCGGGTCGGCGCCGTAGAGGTCGACAAGCGACCGGCGGTCCTCCTCGGTGCAGCAGATGACCGCGGCGGCCTCGGCGCAGGTCTCGACCTCGAGGGCGCGAACGTGCTCGAGCGCCTCGCGCTCGACCCTCGAGCCGGCATAGATGGACGCCTTCAGGTCGGTCTCGACGTTGTGCGAGTCGTAGACGAGCGGCGTGCCCGGGAACGCTCGCCGTAGCTGCCGGGTCAGGAAGCCGTGGGCGCTCACGACGACGTCCACCGGAAGCTCCGCCCGGCGGCGCAGCACCCTCATGAAGGGGCTGTCGTCGTCGAGGAGGAGCGCCGCCGCGAGGTCGTCGGCGGTCGCGCCGAGCGCGCGGCCGAGCATCACCGTGGCGAGCAGGTAGCCGCCGCGGTACGGCGCCGTGATCTCCCGCCCCGCCCGCGCGCTCGCGACCGGCGTGGACGTGAAGGTCGTCTGGCGCGGGGAGAGCGTGAATGCGGTGCAGCCGACTCCGGCCGGCATCTCGCGCCAGAGCCAGTGCATGCGGAGCGCGCCGCCGTTCCCGGGCGGGTTGATCGGGTACGTGGTCGCGAGCACCGCGTCGAGGATGCGCTCGGCCGCGGGCTGCGGCTCGTCCGGCGGCTCGTCCAGCGACTCGAAGCGGGCCGGCGCGACGCCGCACTCCTCGAGCGCCTGCCGGTGGGCCCAGCGCTGCGCGTCGATCCTGTCGAGGGCGGGCGTCAGCGGGTCGGCCCCGGCCGCGACCGCCGCCGTGTCGTCCTGGACGACCAACTCGACCCGTCTGATGCCGGGAACGAGGAGCGCCGCGGCCGCCGCGGCCGGGTCGGTCGTCGTGAAGAGGTCGCAGCCGCTTCGCGACGCGGCGACGAGCTCGGAGATGGTTGCGGCCGACGCGACCGTCGTCTCTCGGGCCGGGCGCCTCGCGGCCACCCACGTCTCGATGGAGTCGGCGAGCGGGAGCCTGCGCTCGCCGGCGGCGCGACGGAGGTCGTCGCAGCCGCTGTCGAGCACGACGCTCGCGCGGCGGACGAGCGAGGCGAGCGAGTCCGGCGTGGCGCACGGCACGAGGGCGATGTCCGCCTCGAGCTCCAGGTGCTGCGCCCGAGCCTGGCGCTCGAGGAGCGCGACGAGGCGGCCCGCGGCGTCGTCGTCTGGAACGGCGACGGCGAGCGTCGCTCCCGTGGAGCGCGCGAAGCGGCGCGTGAAGTCGAGGACGTGCGCGGTCACGCGCGCGTCGTCGGCGCCGAGGGCGGAGGTCACGAACAGGTCACTCACGCGAGTCCATCGAGTGATCGGCCGGTCGCGCGCGTGCTTTTAGGCGCTAAAGGAGGCTGCCCGCAGGCCGATCACGGCGCTGATGGCCGTCCCCGCCACCGTTGCGCGTCCGCGTGCATTGCCGTTGCTCTGGCACGGGCCGCTCATCGAGCCGACGGGCTACGCCGACGAGGGGCGCGCCTACCTGGTCGCGCTCGACCGCGCCGGCTACGAGGTGGCGGCCCGCGAGATCCACTGGCTCGACGAGGACCCCGGCCTGCCGGAGGCCCACATCGCCGCGATCGATCGCGCCCGCGCGCGCGAGAGCGCCATCTCCGGCGACGTCGTCGTCGTCCACCACCTCGTCCCGTACGAGAAGCAGCCGCTCCACCCGCACGGCCCGGATGTGGCGCGGACGATGTTCGAGACCGACCGGCTGCCGCGCATGTTCCTGCCGCGGCTGCTCGACGTGGACGAGGTCTGGGTGCCGTGCTCGTTCAACGTCGAGACCTTCCGCCACGGGGGCGTCCCGCCGGCGAAGCTGCATGTCCTCCCCGAGACGGTGGACTTCGACCTCTACGACCCGGCCGCGACCACGCCGCTCGAGCTCCCCGGCCGCCGGAGCTTCGCGTTCCTCGCGAACTTCGACCTCACCGACCGGAAGGGCTGGGACATCCTGCTCGACGCGTGGGCGGACGCCTTCGGCCCCGACGACGACGTCTGCCTCGTCCTCAAGTGCCTGCGCCTCCACGACCAGGCGGACGGGCTCCGCGAGCGGGTCGAGTCGTACCTCTTCGGCCGCGCGACCGCGCCGATCCTCTTCTACGACGTGCTCATGCGCGCCGACGAGCTGCCGTCGCTCTACGCCGCCGCCGACGCGTACGTCACCGCGAGCCGCGGCGAGGGCTGGGGGCGGCCGTACATGGAGGCGATGGCGATGGGCCTCCCGACGATCGGCACCCGCTGGAGCGGCAACCTCGACTTCATGCACGACGGCAACTCCTGGCTCGTCGACGGCAAGGTCGTCCCCGTGCCGGAGAACGCCCAGAGCCACGCGGGCACGCTCTACCAGGGCCACCGCTGGTTCGAGCCCGACCGGGAGGCGCTCGCCGCGGCGATGCGCGAGGTCGCGGCCGGAGGCCCCGCCGTCGAGGCCCGCGCCGCCGGCGCGCGCGCCGAGCTCGTCGAGCGCTTCGGCCCGGAGCCGATCGCGGCCCGGATCGCGGAGCTGACCGACGGCGCCCTCGAGCGCTGGCGCTGGCGCCGCTCGCGCCCGGTCGCCTGCGTGTGGCGCGGTGACTGGGGCTCGATCCACTCGCTCGCCGTCGTCAACCAGGGCGTCGCGGACGCGCTCGAGGAGAGCGGCGCCGTCGTCGAGCGGCGCCTGCCCGACGCCGACCGCGTACAGCTCGACACCGTCGGCGTCGCCCAGCACTGGCCGCCGCGCTTCGACCCGCCCGCGGACGGGCCGTTCGTCCTCTACCAGCCGTGGGAGTTCGGAGAGATCCCTGCCGCCTGGGTCGAGCCGATCCGCGAGCGGGTCGACGAGGTCTGGACGCCGTCCGAGTACGCGCGCCAGGCGTTCGTCGCGGCGGGGCTCGCACCGGAGCTCGTCCACGTCGTCCCGAACGCGGTCGACCTCGACCGTTTCACGCCGGAGGGTGAGGCGTATCCGCTGCCCGAGCGGGCCGGGACGGTCTTCCTCTTCGTCGGCGGCACGACCTACCGCAAGGGGATCGACGCGCTGCTGAACGCGTATGCGGCCGCGTTCACCGCGGACGACGACGTGCTCCTCGTCGTGAAGGGCTTCGGCGCGGACTCGCTCTACAAGGGGCAGACCGCCGAGGCGGCGTTCGCGCAGTTCCGCGAGACGCCCGGGACGCCGCGCCTGCTGACGCTCGACGACTACCTCCACCACGACGAGATCCCGTCGCTCTACCGCGCCGCCGACGTCGTCGTGCAGCCGTATCGCGGCGAGGGCTTCTGCCTGCCGGCGCTGGAGGCGCTCGCTTGCGGGCGGCCGGTGGTCGTCACGGCAGGCGGCCCGACCGACGAGTTCACGAGCGACGACTGCGCCTGGCGGATCCCGTCCCACCGGATTCCCCTCGGGCCGGGCCTGCTCGGGGACCTGCGTCCCGCCGGCGACGGCTTTATGCTCGAACCGGACGTGAACGCGCTCGCCGCCGCGCTCCGCGAGGCCGCCGAGCCCGCCGCCCGCGCCGCGAAGGCCGCCGCCGCCCGAGCGCACGCCGAGCGCTGCTCCTGGCCCGCCGCTGCCGACACGGCCGCGCGCCGCCTCGAGGCGCTGGCCGGCCGGACGCCGGTGCGCACGCTCGCCCCGCAGCGCCTCGCCGAGGCGCGCCCGCTGCTGCTCGTCGGCCTCGGCGACTGGCGTGCCGCACTCGACGCCTACGCCGACGCCTTCGACGCCGACGCCGCCGTCACGCTCGTCCTTCCGGGTGCGACCGAGGCGGAGGCGCTCCACGTCCTCGCCGGACGGGAGGACGTCGCCGACGTCGCGCTCGTCCCGCCCCTCGACGACCCGACGCCGCTCGTGCTCGGGGCCGACGCCGTGATCGGCGCCGCCCACCCGCGCGCGCGTCGCACCGTTTCCACCGATCCCGCGGCGCTCCGCGCGCTGCTTGCCGCCTAGGAGAGAACGCCATGCCGCTTCGCATCGCAACGCTCGAGACGACCCGCCGCGAGCCCACGAACGCGGCCGAGTGGAAGCTCCGCGTCGAGGAGATCGTCACCGCCGCAGGCCGCGCCGTGCGCGAGAACGACGTCGCGGCGCTCGGCGCCGTCTTCGCCGACGCCCGCGAGCTCTCGGACCGGCAGCGGGCCTACCAGGCGACGCGCACCGTCACGGAGCTCGTCTTCGCCACGCCGAAGGTCGTCGGCGACGTGCGCTGGCTCGACCTGTATCTCACGGCCGGCGGCGCGATCCTGACGCTGCTCGAGGAGGAGCCGCGCGAGCCGGTGCTGCTCAACTACGCCGGCTGCGTCCTCTACGAGCTGACCGAGAACGCGGCCGCCAGGGCGGCGTTCCAGGCGGCGCTTCGCCTCGATCCGACGATCCCGCACGCGCGCGAGAACCTCGCCGCGCTGAAGGGCCGCCCCTCGCAGGCGCTCCAGGGCCGCCACGCCGCCGCCGCCAGGACGCTCGCCGCGCGCGCGTCCGCCGTCGCGCATGCCGCCCGCCCGAAGGACGGCCTGACGCTCTCGATCGTGATGATCGTGAAGGACGAGGAGGAGATGCTGCCGGGCTGCCTCGAGCCGCTCGCCGGCGCGGTCGACGAGATCGTCGTCGTCGACACGGGCTCGACCGACCGCACGCGCGAGATCGCGGAGTCGTTCGGCGCGAAGGTCGTCGACTTCCCCTGGAACGGCTCCTTCTCCGACGCCCGCAACGCGTCGCTCGAGGCCGCGACCTCGGACTGGGTGATGATGGTCGACGCGGACGAGCACCTCGTCGCCGAGGACGCGCCGAAGCTCAAGGAGCTGCTCGGCCGCACCTGGCGCGAGGCGTTCTACATCCTCGAGACGAACTACACCGGCGGCGAGGACTCCGGCGCGGCCGTCACACACGCGGCGCTGCGCATCTGGCGCAACCGCCCGCAGTACCGCTACGAGGGCCGCATCCACGAGCAGATCACGCCCGGGATGCCGACCTACCTCCCGGAGCGGTTCGAGACGACGCAGATCCGGCTCCTCCACTACGGCTACCTCAAGGCCCGCATCGCCGAGCGCGACAAGTCGCAGCGCAACCTCGAGCTGCTCGAGCGCGAGGCGAAGGAGAGCCCGACGCCGTTCACGTGGTTCAACCTCGGCTCCGAGCACCTGATGCTCGGGAACGCGGCGAAGGCTCGCCAGCACCTCGACCGCGCCTGGGAGGAGATCCGGCTCGAGGACGGCTGGCACGAGCGCGGCTACGCGCCGCTCCTCACCCGCCGCACGATCTCGGCCCGCCGCGAGGCCGGCGACCTCGACGGCGCGCGGAAGGCGATCGCCGAGGGGCTCCTCGTCTACCCGCGCCACACCGACCTCGTCTTCGAGCTCGCGCTCGTCGAGCGCGCCGCCGGGAACACCGACGCGGCGATCGAGGCCGCCCAGCGCTGCCTCGAGCAGGGCGATGCCGATCCGCACCTCAGCGGCACCGTCGGCTCGGGCTCGTTCCTCGCGCTCTGCCTGCTCGCCGAGCTCCAGCAGGACGCCGGCGACATGGAGGCCGCGGAGGCCCACTACCGCCGCTCGCTGGAGGAGCACCCCGGCTACGTCGGCCCGGTGCTCTCGCTCGCGCTGCTGATGCTGCGGCGCGGCGTCGCTCCGGAGGAGGTCGAGGCGCTCGTGCCGGAGCGGCCGGGCGCGGCGCTCCTCGCGGCGACCGCTTTCTACGAGAGCGGACACCCGCAGACCGCAGAGACCTGGTTCCGGCGCGTGCTCGACCGGCAGGCGTCGAATCCGGTCGCCCGCATCGGGCTCGTCGAGACGCTGCTCGCCCAGTCGCGCTTCGACGACGCGGCCGCCGAGGCCGCGCTCGAGCCGGCGGACTCGCCGGTCGCGCCGCTCGCCCGCGCGGCGGAGGCGTTCGCGCACGCCGTCCGTGGCGACGCGGACGCGATGGCCCCGGTGCTCGCCGCGGGCCAGCTCGCGCCGGCCGACCAGGCGTTCTTCTCCGCCTGGCGCGCCGCGATCGCGGGCGAGGCGCTGCCGGCGCAGCTCCCGGGAACGGCCGTCGACGCGTCGCTCCGCTGCCTCGAGGCGCTCCTCCGCGTGCAGGCGTTCGAGCAGTTCGAGAAGCTGATCCCCGTGTTCGACCGCGTGACGATCCCGACCCGCGAGCGCCGCGAGCTCCTCGCCCGGCTCTACTTCCGGCGCGGCTACCTCGACTCGGCCGCGGACGAGTGGATCGCCGTCGCGGAGCGGGCGCCCGATGCGGCCGCGCTGATCGGCCTCGCCCAGGTCGCGCACGCGCGCGGTCTCAGCGACGACGCCAACGTCTTCGCGCACGAGGCCGCCCGTCTCGACCCGGCGAACGAGAAGGCGCGCCGCCTCGTCGCCAGCCTCGCGGCCAGGGCGGCGTGAGTAGTGACTAAAGAGCGCCCCAGTTCGGCCGATATACGTCGCCAGACGACGGAGACCGGCCGGACGGCGGCCGGTGAGAAAGCGAGAGGAATGCTTGACGGCACCCCCAAGCTCGAAACCAGCTCGGAGGTCACTGCGCTGCGCGCGGCTTCATCCGGCTCCGCAGGGAACGGGAGCGCTCGGATGAGGATCCCCGCCGACACGCACGGGCTTCCCGCGACACCTCCTCCGGAGGTGCTGCAGGCGGTCGAGCAGGTGGCTCGCGGACTCGACGAGCTCGCAAAGCAGCGGCTGTCGCTGCGCTTCTCGTTCGCCTCCGATACGTCGATGCGCATCCAGGTGCAGCAGTCGGGTGGGCGAGTCGTGAAGGAGATCCCGGTCTCCACCGCGCTCGACCTGCTCGAGAGCGACCCGGGCGCGCTCGCCGGCGAGGTCTAGCCTCGTGTCGACCAACTCCGGCCTCGGCATCCAGTCGACGGGGGTCACGGCCAACGGCGCGCCGCTGCAGCAGGTGACGGGGCTCGCGTCCGGCCTCGACACGAACACGATCATCAACGAGCTGATGTCGATCGAGCGCCAGCCGCTCCTTCGCCTCCAGCAGCAGACGGCGCTCGAGCAGACGCGCCAGTCCGACCTCCAGAAGATCCAGACCCAGCTCCAGACGTTCAACACGTCGCTGCAGAGCCTGCGCGACCCGACCGTCTGGGGTGACGTCCAGTCCGTTCAGTCGAGCAACTCCTCCGCGCTGACCGTCACGCGCACGAGCGGCGCGGCGGCCGGCGCGTTCACGTTCAACGTGACCCAGCTGGCGCGCGCGGCGCAGTCGACGCAGGGCACCTCGCTTGCCGCCGCCAACGCAAACGACACGCTGACGGTCAAGGTCGGCTCGAACAGCATCAACGTCGCGATCAACGCCGGCGACTCGATCGACACGATCGCGACGAAGATCCGCACGACCGTCGGAACGCCGGTCTACGCCTCGACGGTGAACGGGAAGCTCGTCCTCTCGAGCACGACGACGGGGGCGGGCAACGACATCGTCGTCACGAGCTCCGGAACGCTCGCGGCCGATCTCGGCATGACCGAGAACATCACGCCGCAGAACGCGCTCTACACGCGCGACGGCGGCTCCCAGGTCTCGAGCCAGTCGAACACGCTCACGTCCGAGCTGCCGGGCCTGTCGATCACGCTGCTCGGCACCGGCACCACCACCGTCACCGTCGGCTCGCCCGCGCCTGACACGAGCTCGATCTCGAACACGCTCCAGTCGTTCGTGACGGCCTACAACCAGACGGTCGACATGGTCTACCAGAAGCTCAACGAGAAGAAGGTCGTCAATCCCCAGACGGATGCCGACCGCGCCGCGGGCGACCTCAACGGCGACCCGCAGCTCATCTCGCTCCTCTCGCAGCTTCGGACATCGGTCAGCAGCGCCTTCCAGGGGAACCCGGCGGCGATGCAGCTCCTGAGCCAGGTCGGCCTCTCGACCGGCCAGGCGATCGACAACAACGGGAACGTGAACACGGACGCCCTCGAGGGGAAGCTGACGCTCGACACGAATGCGCTGTCGACCGCGCTGAACTCGAACTTCTCGGCCGTCAAGGCGCTGTTCACGAACCCCACGGGCACCTTCAACACCGAGGGTCTCTCGCAGCGGCTCAACGACGTCGTCTTCCCGTTCCTGCAGTCCGGCGGCGTCTTCGACTCGCGGCTCCAGGCGGAGGCGTCGACGATCAAGGATCTGCAGGACCAGCAGACGGAGCTCAACGTCCGGCTCAACGCGAAGCAGCAGGCGCTTCAGGCGCAGTTCGCGAACCTCGAGACCGCGCTCTCGCAGGAGCAGTCGCAGGGCTCGTGGCTCTCGAGCCAGATCGCCGGCCTGAGCGCGAACGGCTGATGCAGGCTCAACTTTTCCCCTGCATGGCCGAGTACCCGCATACGGTGTTCGTCCCCACCAAGATCGAGGCCCGTCCATGAGCGGCTATACGGCCGCCCGGTCGGCCTACACCCAGTCGAGCGTCCTCACGGCATCGCCGGAGCAGCTCGTCGTCATGCTCTACGACGGCGCGATCCGCTTCATCCGGCAGGCCGGCGCTGGGCTCGGCGACGGTCGCCGCGATCTCGCCCGCGAGCGGCTCCGCCGCGCGGAGGCGATCATCGACGAGCTGAACGACTCGCTCGACATGAGCCAGGGCGAGCTGCCCGAACGGCTCCGCTCGATCTACCTCTTCTGCCGGCGCCACCTGCGCGAGTCGCTCCTCGCGGACGACCCGCACGGGTTCGAGACCGTCGCCGGGCTCCTCGGCGAGCTGCGCGAGTCGTGGGCCAACCTGGCGAACGCGGCGGCAGCGGCGACGGAATGAGCCACCTGCCCGGGTACGCCCGGCTGGTGGAGCTCGCCGAGCAGCGCCTCGCGCTGCTCGAGGACGGTCGCGTCGCCGAGGCGGTCGAGGTCGGCAAGGAGCAGTTCCGCGTCATGGAGGAGCTGCCGTTCGAGCCGCCTGCCGAGGCGGAGCCGTTCCTGAACCGCCTCGTCGAGCTCTGGTCGGCCGCCGCCGACCAGCTGCAGGTCGCGGCCGGCAAGGTCGCGTACGAGATCGGCATCCTGCGCCGCAACAGGCCGGCGCTGCTGGCCTACGTGGCCGCGCCCGAGCGCGCCGGCTCCGTCGACCGGCGCGGCTGAAATCCAGGCTCAACTCCTCGGCTCGGAGGCCGATGAATGGTGGGCCGCAAGGGAGTGCGGGCCGGAACCCACGGACGGGGTCGCCCTACGCGCAGGGAGTACCCGTGGGAATCTTCGACGTCACGCAGAGCGTCCTCCAGGAGGCCATGTCGGGTGCGGCCCTCCGGGAGCAGGTGCTCGCGAACAACGTCGCCAACGCGAACACACCGGGTTACACGCGCTCGGACGTCGATTTCCAGAGCGCGATCCAGCAGGCCCTCGCGAACGGCGCCCCCGTCGACCAGCTCCAGTTCCAGCCGCAGACCGACAACTCGGCGCCGCTGACGCTCGACGGCAACAACGTCAGCGTCGACGGCGAGATGTCGAAGCTCAGCGAGAACACGATCCTCTACCAGTCGCTCGAGGGGATCGCGAAGGCGCGGCTGAAGATGCTCGAGGACGCGGTGAAGTCGTGAGCGGCCTGTTCGGCATCTTCGGCATCACCGGCTCGGGCATGGCGGCCGAGCGGACGCGCATGGACGTCATCGCGTCCAACCTCGCCAACGCGGACACGACGCGCGGCCCCGACGGCCAGCCGTACAAGCGCAAGGAGGTCATCCTCCAGGCGACCCCGACGAACGGCACCAGCTTCGCCGATCGCCTCGCGGGCGTCCAGGTGGCCGGGATCGTCGACGACTCGTCCCCCGGCAAGCAGGTCTACGACCCCGGCAACCCGGACGCCAACGCGCAGGGCTACGTGACGCTCCCCAACGTCAACCCGGTCACCGAGATGGTCGACCTGATCACCGCCTCGCGCGGCTACGAGGCCGACGTCCAGGCGCTCCAGTCGGCGAAGAGCCTGTTCACCTCGACGATCGACCTCCTCAAGTAGCGATGTCGGCTCTCGGACCCATCGCCGGCCTCGTGCCGACCGCGACCACCACGCCGATCCAGGACGCCGGCCCCGGCAGCACGACCGGCAGCGGCTCCGGCGGCGGCTTCGGCAAGGCGCTCGCGAATGCCGTCGACGGCCTCAACAACCAGATCAACAGCGCGTCCGACCAGGCCCAGCAGCTCGCGGCCGGCCAGACGCAGGACCTGACGGGCGTCGTCATGGCGACCGAGCAGGCGTCGATCGAGCTCGAGGTCGCCTCGCAGATCCGCAGCAAGGCGGTCGACGCGTACCAGGAAATCTTCCGGATGCAGGTGTAGCTGAATGGCCGACGGCACCTCGAAGCTCCGCGACATCTGGAACGGCCTCGAGACGAAGGGGCAGTTGACCCTCGTCGGCGCCGCCGTCGGCGTCGTGGTCGTCTTCTTCCTGCTCTTCAACTACGCATCGAAGCCGAGCTACTCGACGCTCTACACCGGCCTGCAGCCGACCGACACGGCGAACATCACCGCCGCGCTGACCGGCGCCGGTATCCCGTGGCGGGTCGGCGCGGGCGGCACCGAGGTCGACGTCAAGAGCGGCCAGGAGGCCGCGGCGCAGGTCGCGCTCGCGTCCAAGGGCCTGCCGACGAGCGGCCACGTCGGCTTCGAGATCTTCGACAAGACGAGCCTCGGCGCGACCGAGTTCCAGCAGCAGGTCGACTACCAGCGCGCCCTCGAGGGCGAGCTCGACCGGGCGCTGATGCAGATCCAGGGCGTCCAGAACGCCGACGTCCAGCTCGTGATCCCGCAGGACACGCTCTTCGCCGACCAGTCGTCGACCGCGAGCGCCTCGGCGCTGCTGACGACGTCGACCTCGCTCGACGGCTCCACCGTCCGCGGCATCGCGCACCTGATCTCGGGCGCCGTGAAGGGCCTCTCGCCCGACAACGTCACGCTCACCGACCAGACGGGCTCGCTCCTCTGGCCCGATGCCAGCAACGGCGGCACGGGGGCGGCGGCGGCGACGCTCCAGGCCGACCAGACCTACGCGACGCAGCTCTCCGGCGAGATCAACGCGATGCTCGCGCAGACGCTCGGCACGGGGAAGGCGCAGGCGCGCGTCCACGCCGACCTCAACGTCAACCAGGCGACGATCGACCAGATCACGTACGGCAAGGGCGCAGCGGCGCAGACGCAGTCGAGCAAGGAGTCGCTGAAGTCGACCGGCGGCGGTGCCGCGCTCCCGGCCGGCACGGCGTCGAACGTCCCGGGCGCGACGAACACGTCGACGAACCCGACCTCGACGTCGAACTACACGAACCAGACGAGCAACACGACGAACGCGATCGACCGCACCGTCACGCACACGGTCGTCGCGCCGGGGACCGTCAACCACCTCGACGTCGCCCTGCTCGTCGACAAGTCGATCCCGGCTGCCCAGGCGAACGCGCTCAAGGCGTCCGTCGCGGCGATGGCCGGTCTGCAGCCGAAGCGCGGCGACACGATCACGCTCACGCAGCTCGCGTTCGCCAAGGCGCCCGCCGCGACCGCCACTGCGACGAAGACGAACCCCTTGATGGCGAAGATCGGCCTCGCGAAGTACGCGCTCGCCGGCCTCGGCGCCCTGATCTTCCTGCTGATGATGCGGCGCGGCCTGAAGCGTCGGGAGGGCGAGTCGGTCGCCGAGCCGGTCTGGCTGCGCGAGATCGAGGGCC
Source organism: Actinomycetota bacterium (assembly GCA_019236545.1). Taxonomy (GTDB): domain Bacteria; phylum Actinomycetota; class Thermoleophilia; order Gaiellales; family Gaiellaceae; genus Palsa-739. The sequence continues at coordinate 16,233 of JAFAIV010000035.1, forward strand.
CGACGCCGATCGCCGAGCTCGAGGTCGCGCCGGTGCGCGCCGGGCTCGAGCCGGCCGTCGCGCGGCGCGAGACGGTCCGCACGCAGGTCGAGGAGATCGTCAGGAAGGAGCCTGAGCAGGTCGCGGCTCAGATCGGGCAATGGCTGAAGGAGTAGCGACCAAGCTCGACGGTCGCCGCAAGGCGGCCGTCCTCTGTGTCTCCCTCGGGCCGCAGGCCGCGGCCCAGATCATGAAGCACCTCGACGAGGAGGCGCTCGAGGCGCTGACGATCGAGATGGCGAAGACGCGCAACGTCGAGCCCGAGGCGACCGACGTCGTCTTCGACGAGCTCGTCGAGCTCGCCTACGCCCGCGGCTTCCTCGCCGGCGGCGGCCTCTACTACGCCCGCGAGGTGCTCGAGCACGCGCTCGGCCCGGAGAAGGCGGACGCCCTGCTGGCGCGCCTCGGCTCCGCGGTCGAGGTGACGCCCTTCGACTTCCTGCGCCGGATCCCGCCGGAGCAGATCTACGCGTTCCTGCGCAGCGAGTCGGCGCAGACGATCGCGCTCGTGATCGCCAACCTCCCGACCTCCGACGTCGCCGCCAAGGTGCTGCAGCAGCTCCCGCCGGAGCGCCAGGCCGAGGTGGCGCTGCGCATCGCGACGATGGGGCAGACCTCGCCGGCCGTCGTGAAGGACGTCGCCGGGGTCATGAAGCAGAAGCTCGACCTCGTCATGCACCAGGAGTACGCGGTCGCCGGCGGTGTCCAGTCGGTCGCCGAGATCCTCAACTCCGCCGACCGCGCGACCGAGCGCAACATCCTCGACGGCCTCGCCCGCGAGGACCCCGAGCTCGCGGACGAGGTTCGCGCGCTCCTGTTCGTCTTCGAGGACATCCTCAAGCTCGACAACCGCTCGATCCAGATGATCCTCAAGGAGGTCGACACGAAGGACCTCGCGCTCGCCCTGCGTGGCGCGAGCGAGGACCTGACCGACGCGGTCCTCACCAACATGTCGCAGCGCGCGGCCGAGATGCTGCGCGAGGAGATGGAGATCATGCCGCCACAGCGCCGGCGCGTGGTCGAGGAGGCCCAGTCGAAGATCGTCGCCGTCGTGCGGCGCCTCGAGGATGCCGGCCAGCTGATGATCTCCCGCGGCGGCGGCGGCGACGAAGAGCTCATCGCGTGACGACGCAGTTCGAGTACGAGCAGCTCGAGGCCACCGTGCATCTCGGCGGGACCGCGGCGGACCGCTCGGCGATCATCCTCGCCGAGGCGCGCGCGCAGGCCGCGCAGATGCGTCTCGAGGCGCAGCGGCAGGGCTTCGAGGCCGGGCTCTCCGAGGGGCGCACCGTCGCCGACCAGGAGATCGTCCCGGCGCGCTCGGCGCTGGAGCACGCGGCCCGCGAGGTCGTCGACCAGCTCGACGCGCGGGTGGAGCTGCTGGAGCGGCAGGCGGTCGAGCTCGCGGTGCAGCTCGCCGAGCGCGTCGTCGCCGCGTCGCTCGACGTCAGGCCGGAGCTCATCCTCGACACGATCCGCGGGGTCCTGCGCGGTGTGCTCGAGCGCGACCGGATCGTGCTCGAGGTGAACCCGGAGGATCTCGCGCTCGTCCAGTCCGGCGCCGCGGAGATCGCCGCGAAGCTCGGCGGAATCCGCGAGCTCGAGGTGATCGCCGAGCCGCGCGTCTCCCGCGGCGGCTGCGTCGTGCGCACCGCCGAGGGCGAGGTCGACGGCTCCGTCGCCAGCCAGCTCGACCGCGCGCGCGAGGTCATGTTGCGCGCGCTGAACGGCGATGCCTGAGGGCCTCGCCGCGGCCGCCGACGCGCTCGGCGCGTCGAGCCTCTACCGACGGCGCGGCCGCGTCCGCAACCTGATCGGCCTCGTCATCGAGGCGACCGGGATGCAGGCCGAGGTGGGGGAGCGCTGCGAGATCGCGACCGGCCGCAACCGCGAGCCCGTCCCGGCGGAGGTCGTCGGCTTCCGCAACGGCGACACGCTCCTGATGCCGCTCGGCGACATGACCGGGATCGCCCCCGGCAACCTCGTCACCGGCACCGGCCGGCCGCTCGAGCTCCGCGTCGGCGACCACCTGCTCGGCCGCGTCCTCGACGGCCTCGGCCGCCCGCTCGACGGCTCGCCGCTCCCGGACGAGGGCCGCGCGCGCTCGACGCTCGCGCCGCCGCCCGCCGCGCTCTCGCGCTCGCGCATCCGCGAGCGGCTCGACCTCGGCGTCCGCGCGCTCGACACGCTCGTCCCGTGCGGCAAGGGCCAGCGCCTCGGGATCTTCGCCGGATCCGGCGTCGGCAAGTCCTCGCTCCTCGGCATGATCGCCCGCTCGACGACCGCGGACGTGAACGTGATCGGCCTCGTCGGCGAGCGCGGGAGGGAGGTGCGCGAGTTCATCGAGCGCGACCTCGGCTCCGCGCTCGGCCGCTCGGTCGTCGTCGTCGCGACCTCCGACGAGCCCGCGCTCGTCCGGATCAAGGCCGCGTTCACCGCGACGGCGATCGCCGAGCACTTCCGCGACCAGGGCAAGCAGGTGCTGCTGATGATGGACTCGCTGACGCGCTTTGCGATGGCACAGCGCGAGATCGGCCTCGCGATCGGCGAGCCGCCCGCGACCCGCGGCTACACGCCGAGCGTCTTCGCGCTCCTGCCGCGGCTGCTCGAGCGCGCCGGCACCTCCGACCGCGGCTCGATCACCGGCCTCTACACCGTCCTCGTCGAGGGCGACGACATGAACGAGCCGATCGCCGACGCGGCCCGCTCGATCCTCGACGGCCACGCCGTCCTCTCGCGGCGGCTCGCGCACCGCGGCCACTACCCCGCGATCGACGTCCTCGAGTCCGTCTCGCGCCTCGACCGCGAGCTCGTCTCACCCGAGGTCTTCCGCGCCGCGCAGGTGCTCCGCGAGCTGCTCGCGCTCCACCGCGAGAAGGAGGACCTGATCCAGATCGGCGCCTACGGCTACGGCACCGACCCGCAGCTCGACCGCGCGATCGACCTACGGCCCGCGATCGACGGCTTCCTCCGCCAGGCGGTGGAGGAGAGCGAGCCGGCGGTCCTGGCCGACCAGAAGCTCCTCGAGCTCGTCGGCGGCGTGGACGTCGCCCGGCTGGACGAGGACGTG
>JAFAIV010000043.1 GCA_019236545.1 Actinomycetota bacterium
GCGCGCGCCCCAGCGGTCGGCCGCGCGACCGCCGGGGATCTGCATGAGCATGTGGACGACGAACTGGACGGTCGTGAAGAGCCCGATCGTCGCCAGCCCGACGCCGTAGGCGTGCGAGAGGCGGGTCGCCACCGCGCCGAGCGCGGCGATGTTCCAGCCGGACGCGATCCCGGCGCCGACGCCGCCCGCGGCGGCGCGGGCGCCGATCCCGCGTCCGCTCAGGCCCGTTCGAGGACGACGACCGGGATCACCCGGTCCGTCTTCTCCTGGTACTCGGCGTAGTGCGGCCAGACCTCGTTGACGACCTCCCAGAGCCGCTCGCGCTCCTCGCCCTCTGCCGTCCGCGCCCGCACGCGGAAGACGTCGCCGAGGATCTGCACCTCCGCCTCCGGATTCTTCTCGAGGTTCAGGTACCAGCCGGGATGCTCGGGCGCTCCGCCCTTCGACGCGACGATCACCGGGTTGTCGCCGTCCGTGGCGTAGATCAGCGGCGTCGTCGTCTCGTTCCCCGTCTTGCGGCCCTTCGTGGTCAGCAGCAGGACGGTCGAGCCCTCCCGCCAGATGTGGCCTTCCTCGCCGTCCGTCTCGCGGTACCGCCGGACGTGCTCCTCGCCGAAGAGAACGCTCATGCCGTGAATGCCTCCAGTGCCTTCGATGTCAGCCGGTCGAGCGCCTGCACGGAGAGCTCGAGGTGCTCCTCCTTCGTGTCCTCGAGCTTCGTGTGCGACAGCCCTCGCAGTGACTGAACGAAGACCATGACCGTCGGGATTCCCGCGCGCGCCACCTCGGCCGCGTCGTGGAGCGGGCCGGAGGGGAGACGGTGCGACGTGCCGGCGACCTCGCGGATCGAGGCGTCGGCGAGCTCGATCAGCCGCTCGTCGAAGAGGATCGGCTCGATCGACCAGATCCGGTCCCACGAGACGTCGACGTCCTCCTCGCGCGCGAAGCGCTCGCTCGCGCCCTTCGCCAGCTCGAGGAGCCGCGCGAGCTTCGCGGCGTCGAGGTGACGCTGGTCGAGGAGCTGCTCCGCCGTCTCGACGACGGACGTCACGATCCCCGGCTTGCAGACGACGCCGCCCGAAGTGCAGACCGCGCCGTCGCCGACCTCCGCGGCGATCGGCCGGATCTCCAGCGCAAGCTTCGCCGCGCCGGCGAGCGCGTCGCGGCGCTTGTCCATCGGCGTCGAGCCCGCGTGCGCGGCCTGGCCCTTCCACGTGACCAGGTGCCGCTCAACGCCGAAGGTGCCGAGGACGACGCCGAGGGGCAGGTCGAGCGACTCGAGGACCGGGCCTTGCTCGATGTGGAGCTCCAGGTAGGCAACGGCGCTCTCGAGCTGCCGCCGCGCCTCGAGCGCGCGGTCGAGTTCGACGCCGTGCGCCGCGAGCGCCTCGGGGAGCGGCACGCCGTCGGCGTCCTTCCGGCGGCGCAGGTCGTCCTGGTCGGCCATCGAGCCGGCCGCCGCGGACGAGCCGAAGAGCGAACGGCCGAAGCGCGCGCCCTCCTCGTCCGCCCAGTTGACGAGCCGCACGGTCAGCGGCGGCGGCCCCTCGCGGGCGACCCGCCGCAGCACCTCGACGCCGGCCATGACGTTGAGGCAGCCGTCGAGCCAGCCGCCGTTCGGCACGGAGTCGATGTGCCCGCCGATCAGCAGCGCGCGATCGCTTTCGCCGGCCAGCGTGAACCACTGGTTGCCGGCCTCGTCGACCTCCTCGACCGCGCCGGTGGGCCCGACCTTCTCGCGGAGCCACTGCCGCGCGCGCGCCCACGTGTCCGTCCAGGCGACCCGCTGCGCGCCGTTCTCGTCGCCCGTCAGCTCCTGGAGCTCGCGCAGCTCGGCGACAGTGCGAGCCGGATCCAGACCCATGCGCCGATCCTAGATCGTCTTGACAGCCGACACCTCTTTGTCATTTCAAGCCGGTAAGTGATAAGAACTCGCGCAGTGGCGAACGCGGCCGTCGCAGCTCAGCTCCCGCGCACACGGGCGCGGGACACGGGCCTCGTGCACGCGCTCCGCCGCGCCGGCCTCGTCGCGGCGGTGCTCGTCCTGCTCGTCGGCCTCTGGGAGCTCTACCGCTGGATCTGGACGAGCACCGGCTGGACGTGGCCGTTCCTCGTGAACGACACCTCGATGCCGCACGTCTGGACGATCTTCCACGCGTTCGCGCAGCCGGCCCAGGTGAACCAGCCGTCGCTCGCGTACGTGCTCCTGCACAAGATGCTCTTCACCGCGAAGGAGGCCGCCGCCGGCTTCGGGATCGGCGCCGTGATCGGCTTCGCGCTCGGCGTCATCCTCGTCCACTCGCGGCTGCTCCAGCGCGGCTTCCTCCCCTACATCGTCGGCAGCCAGACCGTGCCGATCCTCGCGATCGCGCCGATGGTCGTCGTCTGGGTGAACCCGAAGCTCCCCGGGCCGCTGCAGGGCTGGGGCGCAGTCGCCGTCATCGCCGCCTACCTGACCTTCTTCCCGGTCGCGATCAACACGCTGCGCGGCCTCCAGTCGGCCGACGCGCGCGCGCTCGAGCTGATGCGCACCTACGCGGCGAGCCGCTGGACGGTGCTCTGGAAGCTGCGCGTCCCGAGCTCGCTTCCCTACGTCTTCTCGGCGCTCCGCCTGGCCGCGACCGCGAGCGTCGTCGGCGCGATCATCGGCGAGCTCCCGTCCGGCCTGCAGGACGGCCTCGGCGGCGCGATCATCAACTTCAACCAGTACTACTCGATCGAGCCGCAGGAGCTCTGGGCCACGAACGTCATCGCCGCCGCGCTCGGGATCGCGTTCTTCGTCATCGTCGTCCTCGCCGAGAAGGCGGTCGTCCGCCGCGCTCCGGAGAACGTGGCATGAGCAGTGCCCCGTCCGTCGTCGCGATCGAGCGCCTGACGAAGACGTTCCCGCAGGGGAACGTCACCGCGCTGCAGGACATCGACCTCGATCTCCACCCCGGCGAGTTCGTCTCGCTGATCGGCCCGTCCGGCTGCGGCAAGTCGACGCTCCTGCGTGTGATCGGCGACCTGATCCAGCCGACCTCCGGCTCCATCACCGTCAACGGCAAGTCCGCCCGCCAGGCGCGGAACGACGGTGACTACGGGATCGTCTTCCAGGACGCCGTCCTCTTCGACTGGCGCACCGTCGCGAAGAACATCGCGCTGCCGCTCGACGGCTCGACGAGGTCGCCGATCACGCGCAGGAGCGTCGACTTGCCGCAGCCGGACGGGCCGATCAGCGAGACGAACTCGCCGGGGTGGAGATCGAGGTCGATGTCCT
>JAFAIV010000194.1 GCA_019236545.1 Actinomycetota bacterium
CTGGGCGTCGTCGGCGACGTGCACGAGATCGTCCCGAAGCTGACCGAGCTCATCCGCGCGCGCAAGGCGTGAGCAGGCCGTCCAACTTCCCGCCGCCGTTCCGGGCGAGCGACTTCGTCGCGGAGCCGACCGACCCGGCGGACGAGCGGATCGAGGTCGGCGTCCTCATCGTCGGCGCCGGCCCGGCCGGGCTCGCCTGCGCGATCCGGCTCGGCCAGCTCCTGCAGGAGCACCCCGACGTCGCCGAGGCGCTCGGCGAGGTGCCGGTGGCGCTGCTCGAGAAGGGCAAGCAGCCCGGCTCGCACCTCCTCTCCGGCGCGGTCGTCAACCCTCGGGGCTTCCGCCGCCTCTTCGGCGAGAGCTTCCGGATCGAGGACCTGCCGTCGTACGGGCGCGTCGAGGAGGAGAGCGTCTACCTGCTCACCAAGCGCGCGGCGCTGCCGATCCCGCCGCCGCCGCCGATGCGGAACCACGGCAACTGGATCTTCTCCCTCTCGCAGCTCGGCCGCTGGCTCGCCGAGCGCGCCGAGGAGGGCGGCACGATGATCCTTCCGGAGACGACGGCGGAGAAGCTGCTCGTCTCGCACGGGCGCGTCGTCGGCGTGCGCACCGGCGACAAGGGCCGCGGCCGGGAGGGCGAGCAGCTCGGCAACTTCGAGCCCGGCGCCGACCTCGTCGCCAAGGTCACCGTCCTCGCCGAGGGGACGCAGGGTCACCTGACCGGCGTCGCGCTCGACCGCTTCGGCCTCCACGGCGACGAGCCACAGGTCTGGGAGCTCGGCGTGAAGGAGATCTGGAAGGTGCCGAAGCCGCTGCGCGGGATCGTCCACACCATGGGCTGGCCGCTCCGGCCGCAGCGCAAGTACCGCGAGTTCGGCGGGTCGTTCCTCTACCCGATGGGCGAGGACATGCTCACGATCGGCCTCGTCGTCGGGCTCGACTACCGCGACGCGGACGTGTCCGTCCACGACCTGCTCCAGGAGCTGAAGACGCACCCGAAGATCGCGAAGATCCTCGATGGCGGCGAGCGGGTCGGCTGGGGCGCCAAGACGATTCCGAGCGGCGGGTTCCTCTCGCTGCCGCGGCAGCTCCACGCGCCGGGCCTGCTCCTCTGCGGCGACGGCGTCGGCATGGTCAACGTGCCGCGGCTGAAGGGCGTCCACTACGCGATCGAGTCCGGGCGGCTCGCGGCCGAGGCGGCGTTCCGCGCCCTCTCGCGCGGCGAGACACCGGCGACCGCGCTCTCCTCGTACGACGAGGCCGTACGGCAGAGCTACATCTGGAGCGACCTCCGCGAGGTGCGGAACATGCGCCAGGTCTTCGGGCGCGGCTTCTACGTCGGCGGCGCGCTCGCGAGCGCGATGACGATCTCGAAGGGCCGGATCGAGCTCGGGAAGATGCGCGCCGAGCCGGACGCCGACGCGCCGGTGTTCTCCTCCGGCCGCGCGACGACATATCCCGCGCCGGACGGGAAGCTCACGTTCGACAAGCTGTCGTCGGTCTTCGCGTCGGGCAACAAGACCCGCGACGACCAGCCGAACCACATCCGGATCGAAACCCGCGTCCCGCGCGAGATCGCGGAGATGGTCGTGAACCTCTGCCCGGCGCAGGTCTACGAGATCGGACCGGAGGGCGGCGACGGCACGGTCGACCTCAAGCTCGCGCCCTCGAACTGCGTCCAGTGTGGCGCGATCACCGCGAAGGGCGGCCGGCTCACCCCGCCCGAGGGCGGCTCCGGGCCCGAGTACTCGCTCACCTAGCGACTTACCGCCGTTTTACGCACGCCGTACCGCGGGTTGACCGCGGTCGGGGATCTTCCGGAGCGAGGGCAAACGCCAACGCTTTCGGAGGGATCAACCATGCGCATCGCCACGCTCATCGCAACCGGCCTCGCCGCTCTCGTCGCCGCGGCCGGAGCCTCGGCCGCGCCTCGCGTCGGCCACGGCGTCGTCTACTCGTTCTTCGGCCAGCTGTCGGCTGCGCCGGCGAACGGGCAGGTCTCGATCTCCGTCCAGGCGGGCAACCGGCGCGCGCTCCGCGCGATGCTCGGCCAGCCCGTCGCGCAGACGTTCGCGTATGCGGACACGACGGAGTTCCTGCAGTGGTCGGCCGGCATCCCGACCATCGTCCAGGCCGGCGGCCTCTCGGCCGGCGACTACGTCTGGGTGCACGTCCGCGCCGCCGAAGGCGCCTCGCTCGCCGATGTCGAGAAGCAGTCGGCCGGCCTGATCGGCGACCACGGCACCCAGGTGACTCCGCCGGCCCAGCCGCTGTACGAGTTCCGCGGCACGCTCACGGCGACCGGCACGAACACCGTCACCCTCGACGTGACCGGCGGGAACGCCCGCGCCGGCCGCCTGCTGATCGGCCAGCCGGCGACCGAGACGTTCACGACCGGCAGCGGCACGATCTTCCTGCTCTGGCAGGGCAAGGTGCCGACCGTCATCTCGCTCGGCCAGCTGAAGGTCGGCGACCGCGTCGTCGTCCGCGTCCACGCCGACAAGGGCTCGACGCTGGCGCAGGTCGAGTCGGCGGCGGCCGTCCACGTCGGCGACAGGGAGCCGGCATCCAAGTCCTAGCCTCAGCGCCTGGCGGGGCCGCTCCGTTTCGGGGCGGCCCCGTTATGCGTTTTTACAGAGGCCTTACCACGCCGAAACGAGGAAGCGCGAAGATATGGCCATGAGCCGCCTGCGGTGGGCAATGCTCGCGACGACGATCGTCGCGCTCAATCTCTTCTTCTGGCTCGCCCCCGCGGGCCTGGCGCTCCGCGCCCAGGTCATCAGCCAGCTCTTCGGCCCGCGCATGGTGCGCGCCGAGGTCGTCGTCCTCGACCAGAGCAACACGCCGCAGGACTACCGGATCGACCGTGGCGTGCTCACCTCGGCGAGCTCGACCGCCGTCACCCTCACCGAGGCCGACGGAACGTCGCAGACGATCCCGATCGACCAGAACACGCGCTTCTACGGGCTCCCCGCGCGCCTGAACATCACGAAGCTCCCGAAGGGCATCACGTTCCGCGTCCTCGTCATCCACCTGGCGAATGCGGCCGCCGATTCGGTCCAGGTGGAGGGCCGCGGGCCGTAAGCTCCCGGCATGACGGGCAACGCGACCGGGGGCGTCCTTCTCCTCGTCGAGGACGACGACTCGATCGGCCGTCTCGTCAAGCAGTACCTCGAGCAGCAGGACGGCTGGCGCGTGCTCTGGCTGCGCTCCGGCGAAGAGGCGGTCGCCGAGCTGCGGCGCCACCCGGTGCGGCTCGTCGTCCTCGACATCGGCCTGCCCGGGATCGACGGCTTCGAGGTCTGCCGCCGTCTGCGCGCCGGCTCGAAGGTGCCGATCATCATGCTCACCGCCCGCGACGAGGAACCGGACCGCGTCGCCGGCCTCGAGCTCGGCGCCGACGACTACGTCGCGAAGCCGTTCTCGCCGCGCGAGCTCGCCGCGCGGATCAAGGCGATCCTGCGCCGGGCCGAGAACCGCACGGAGGACATCGTCCTGACCGCGCGCGACGTCGTCCTGCGGCGCGACTCGCGCGAGGTGACCGTCCGCGGCGAGCAGGTCGAGCTGACGAGCAAGGAGTTCGACCTCCTCGCGTGCTTCCTCGAGCACCCCGGCATCGTCCTCTCGCGCGAGCGGCTGCTCGACCTGGTCTGGGGGATGACCTACCCCGGCGGCACCCGCACCGTCGACGTGCACGTCGCGCAGCTGCGGCGGAAGCTGGACGACCCGGAGGGCATCCGCACCGTCCGCGGCGCCGGGTACAAGCTCGTTCCGTGAATCAGCTGCCGAGCCTCCGGTCTCGGCTCTTCCAGGCGATCTCGGTGATCGTCTTCCTCTGCGTCGCGCTCACGATCGCCCTCGGCCTCGTGCTGACGCTGCGCGCCGTCGACGACGCGACGCTGAGCGACGTCGAGCACCAGGCGGCGCTGATCACGGCCCGCGAGCGCGCCGCCGTCTCCGCGTACACCGATCTCGTCCAGGTCGAGTCGCTCTTCCGCGAGCAGCACCAGACGTACGTCATCGACGACGTCGCCTTCCTCCCTTCGTCCGCGCGGAAGAAGCTCGCCGCGGGCCTGCCGGTCGGCGGCACCGTGAACTGGAACGGGACGAGCTACTACTTCGCGGCCGAGCCGGCCGTGCAGCAGAAGACGTTCGTGCTCCTGCGGCCGACGAGCACGACGCGTTCACGCTGGACGCCGTTCGTCTACGGGCTCCTGATCGCGTCGGTCGCGGGCGGCCTGCTCGCCGCGGGCGCCGCGCTCCTGCTCGCGCGCCGGATCGTGCGTCCGGTTGCGCGCGTGGCCGAGGCGGCGCGCTCGCTTGCGCGCGGGCGCCACCCCGATCCGGTGCCGGTCGAGGGCGCGGTCGAGCTGGCGACCCTTGCCGAGTCGTTCAACGACCTCGCGCTCCAGCTGCGACGGGCGCAGGAGGCGGAGCGGAGCTTCCTGCTCTCCGTCAGCCACGAGCTGAAGACGCCACTGACCGCGATCCGCGGCTACGCCGAAGCCGTGGAGGACGGCGCGATCGACCCGCGCGAGGCGGCGGCGACGGTCGCGCAGGAGGCGGCGCGGCTCGAGCGGCTCGTCAAGGACCTGCTCGACCTCGCGCGCATGAACCGCACGGACTTCTCGGTCCACCTCGCCGAGATCGACCTCGGCGACGTCGCGGAGGACGCGGTGCGCCGCTACCAGAAGCAGGCCGACGCCTTCGGCGTCCGGCTGAGCGCCTCGATCGACGGCCCGGCGCCCGCGGTCGCGGATGCCGACCGCGTGCTGCAGGTGATCTCGAACCTCGTCGAGAACGCCCTGCGCCTGACGCCTGTCGGCGGAGAGGTGCGTGTCGTCGCCGCGCCGGGGCAGTTGCGGGTCGAGGACACGGGCCCCGGCCTGGCCGACGAGGACCGCGAGCGCGCGTTCGAGCGGTTCTACCTCCACGAGCGCTACGGCCGCGAGCGGCCGGTCGGCACCGGGCTCGGCCTCGCGATCGTGAAGGAGCTGACGAACGCGATGGGCGGCCGCGTCGAGGTCGCGAGCCGGCCGGGCGAGCTGACAGCGTTCACCGTCCGCCTGCAGGTGCCGGCGCGCGCGGAAGTCCCGGCTTGACCGTCGGGCGCGCGGACGTCGAGCGGGCGCGTGAGGTCGTCGCCGGCCGCGTCCACCGGACGCCGATGCTCCGCTCGACCGCGCTCGGCGGCGTCTGGCTCAAGGCCGAGCTGTTCCAGAAGACCGGGTCGTTCAAGGCACGTGGCGCGCTCACCTGCGTCTCGGCGCTCGGGGAGGAGGAGCGGCGGCGCGGCGTGGTCACGTGGTCGGCGGGGAACCACGCGCAGGCGGTCGCGTGGGCGTCGCGTGAGGCCGGCGTCGACTGCCTCGTCGCGATGTGGCAGGACGCGAACCCGCTGAAGGTGGCGGCGACGCGGGGGTACGGCGCGACCGTGGACACGTCCTCGGCCGACGCCTCGGCGGCGTACGAGCTCGTGCAGGAGATCGTCGAGCGGGACGGCCGCGTCTTCGTCCACCCGCACAGCGACCCGCACGTCGTCGCCGGCCACGGGACGCTCGCGCTCGAGATCCTCGAGGACGTACCCGGCCTCGAGACGATCGTCGTCGGCGTCGGCGGCGGCGGGCTCATCTCCGGGATCGTCGCCGCCGTGGACGGGCGAGTGCGGGTCGTCGGAGTCGAGCCGGAGCGCTCGCCCGCGTTCTCGGCGGGCCTCGAGGCGGGCCGGAGCGTCGCGGTCGGCATGGACACGATCGCAGAGGGGCTCGCGCCGCCGTTCGCGGGCGACCTGCCGCTCGAGCTCTGCCACGGGCGGGTGGAGACGCTGCTCGTGAGCGAGGACGAGATCGCCGAAGGGATGCGCTTCCTCTACTCGCGTGCGAAGCTTGCCTGCGAGCCTGCGGGCGCGGCAGCCGCCGGGGCGGTGCTCTCCGGCAGGGTCGAGGGCGGCCCGGGCGTGGCCGTCGTGGTCTCGGGCGGCAACGTGGTAGCCCGGGAGGCCGCTGCTATCCTGGCCCAGCG
>JAFAIV010000375.1 GCA_019236545.1 Actinomycetota bacterium
GGTGATCGCACGGCACTGCGACCTCTCGGCCGTCGCGACAATCGAACTCACCGTCGCCGACGAGCTCGGCGCGGGCCACGCCGACACCACCCGGGCAGTCGGCTGTCTCTACGAAACCGGGCTTGCAACCGGGCTCGCCCTCCGCACCTGCCGCTAGACGTCGGGTCGTGCGGATCGGCCAGCTAGCTGCGGTCGTCTTCCTGACGCCACTCGATCAGGTGGGCGATGATGATCGCGTACACCGATAGGAAGACGACCCAGGCGATGCTGTTGCGCAAGAGGATGCTGACCGGAATCCCCGGGAAGATCCAGAGCCAGAACAGCCATTTGTTCAGCGCTCGGACGTGCCTCGTCTTCAGCCCGGAGCCGACGATCGGCAGCTTCATGTGTTGGCGGCATGCCCCGAGGCGATCGTTGCTAGACCTGTCACGGCGACCGCGTTTGATCGATCGACGACCTCAGCTGGGTTCCAGGAGCGCGAGCAGCGCGTTGGCGATCCGTTCGGGATCGGGCGGGCAGCCGGGGATGCGAAGGTCGACCGGGAGCAGCTCCTCGACGGCGCCGACGAGCTCCGACGCGCTGCCGAGGAGGTTGCAGCCGAGAGCGCAGTCGCCGAGCGCGGCGACGCGGCGCGGCTCCGGCATCGCGTGGTAGGCCGTGAGGAGCGGCTCGCGCATCCGCGTCGTGACCGGGCCGGTGACGAGAAGAACGTCAGCATGCCGCGGCGACGCGACGACGCCGAGGCCGAAGCGCTGCAGGTCGACGTACGGGCTCGTCGCCAGCGTGAGCTCGTGCTCGCAGCCGTTGCACGAGCCGGCGTCGACGTGGCGGATCGCAATGCTCGCGGGGCGGCCCTGCGGGAGCGCGGTGTCGCGGCGGAGCCGGCGGAGGTCGCGAAGCAGCGTCAGCATCAGCGGTCGGCGCAGGCGTAACAGAGCTCGAAGCTCTTGTTGATCAGCGGGAAGTCGGGCAGGAGGTTCCCGACGGCGGCGTGCGCGACCGCCGGCCAGTTCGCGTATGAGCCCGTGCGCAGGCGGAGACGCGCGACGCGGTCGCCGTCGCGCTCGACAACGCAGCTCGTGGCGCCGCGGGCGCTCTCGACGCGGCCGACCCCGATCGGGCGCTCGACGCCGCCGGGCGCCGCGTCCGCGGGTCCGATCCGGCCCTCGAGCAGGCGTTCGAGGACCTCGAAGGTCTGGAGGAGCTCGAGCGCGCGCTGCTCGAGGCGGGCCCGGACGTCTCCGGCGGCGCGCTTCGGGACGACCGGCGCGAAGCCGTCGTAGGCGAGACCCGAGGCGGCGGCGCGCGCGTCTTCCGCCACACCCGCGGCGCGCGCGGCGGGGCCGACGGCGCCGAGGATGCGCGCGTTCGCGGCATCGAGCACGCCGACGTCCGGCAGCCGGTCCTGGAACGACCCGTTGAACAGCAGCTCGCGCCACGCGCTCCTCGACTCCTCCCGAAGCGCCTCGACCTCCTCGCGCGCCGCGTGGACGACGACCCGCTCGATCAGCAGATCGCTGCCGCCGACGCGGACGCTGCCGAAGAGGAAGCGATGGCCGGTGAGCGCCGCGTTGAGCCGGCGCGCCCGCTCCGTGAGCGCGGCGAAGCGGTTGTTTCCGGCCGCCAGGCCGACGCCCGCGCAGACGGCCGCGATGTCGTTCAGGTGGCTCCACATGCGCTCGAGCTCGAGCAGCAGCGTCCGCACGCGGGCGAGCTGCGGCGTGGGCGCGAGCCCGAGCGCGTCCTCGCACGCGAGCGCGTAGGCGATCCCGTTCGCGGCCGCGCACGCACCACACGCGCGCGCCGCGTACGCGAGGCCCTCGTCGAGGGTCCTCCCCTCCGCCGCCCGCTCCAGGCCGCGGTGCTTGTAGAAGAGCCGCGCGTCGAGGTGGAGGATCCGCTCGCCGACGACGTGGAACCGGAAGTGGCCGGACTCGATCACGCCCGCGTGGATCGGCCCGACGGCGACCTGGTGGGCATCGTGGCCGTGGACCGGCACCGTCCAGCGGTCGAGGCGGAGGTCGTGGTCGAGCAGGGGCCGCAGCGGCTCGTGGCCCTCGAAGCGGACGCCGTCTCGGTCGTGCGCCTCGCGCTCGTCCCAGCCCGCGGCCGGCGCGAGGTCGACGATCGTCGGGACGGAGCCGGCGTGCGGCGTCCGCTCCAGCAGGGTGCGCCCGTCGTCGCGGACGAGCAGCGTCCGGATCTCCGTCGGCGTGCTGTGCAGGTCGGCGAAGCGCCAGCCGTCGGAGAGCGCCAGCGCGAAGCGCTCGCGGTGGTCGCTCACGCGAGCCCTCGCACGAGCGCCGCGACGATCCCGCTCCCCGGCAGCCAGAGCGCCGCAGCGGAGAGCGCCGCGAGCAGGAGCGTCGCGGCGACGGAGACGGGCGCGAGCGAGCGCAGCCGGACCGTCGCGGTCGGCCGGCGCCGCGGCTCCCCGACCGTCGTCTCGAGCAGCGCGTGCGCGAGCCCGAGGAAGCCGAGCGCGAGCAGGAGTGCCGTCGCGGCGGCCGCCCACGGCCTCCCGGCCTGGAAGCCTCCCGCGACGATCAGCACCTCGCTGACGAAGAGCGGCGACGGCGGCAGCGCCGCGAGCGCGCCGAGCGAGATCCCGAGCGTCGCGCCGAGTGCGCGCTGCTGGCGCGCGACGCCCGCGGGCGCGCGGCGCGAGGCGCGCGGGTCGTGGTCGAGGAGCGGGGTCGCGGCGTAGAACCCGAGCGCCTTCGCGAGCGCGTGCCCGGCGACGTGGACGGCGACACCTGCCAGCGCAAGCGGCGTCGCGAACCCGATGCCGAGCGCGATCACGCCCATGTGCTCGAGGCTCGAGTACGCGAGCAGCCGCTTCCAGGCGAGCGAGCGCCAGAGGAACGGCACCGAGACCGCCAGGGATGCGAGCCCGAACGCGACGAGCAGCCCGCCCGCGGTCGGCTTCCCGACGACCGGCGTCAACGCCTGCTCCGAGCGCCACGCGACGAGCAGCACGGCCGGGAGCAGGGCCGCCGAGAGGAGCGCCGAGACCGGCGGCGGCGCCTCCGAGTGCGCGTCCGGAAGCCAGTTGTGCACCGGCGCCCAGCCCACCTTCGCCGCGAGCCCCGCGAGCAGGAGGACGTACCCGACGACGGCGCGGTCGCCGCCCGCCGAGAAGCGGCCGAGCTCGTGCCAGGAGAGGCCCGAGAGCCCGCCGCCGGGGACGCCCGCGGCGAGCAGGACGATCCCGAGCAGCGCGACGCCGAGACCGAGCGAGGTGAGGATCAGGTACTTCCAGCCCGCCTCGAGCGCGCGCGGCTTCCCGCTGAAGCCGACGAGGAGCGCGGAGGCGGCGGTCGTCGCCTCGACGAGCAGCCACGCCTGCCCGAGGTTCCCGGCGAGGGGCACCGCCAGTAGCAGCGCCCAGAACGCGTACAGGACGGCGAAGTAGCCGCGCTCGCCGCGCGGCCCGGAGAAGAGCGACCCGCGGACGCCGTCGAGGAACGCGGGCGAGACGAGGACGCTGCCGAGTCCGACCAGGCCGACGACGCCGAGGAGCAGCCCACCGGCCGCGTCGACGGCCCACCAGGCATGCGCCTGCGGCGACCCGGGCTCGGCGAGCGCGAGGGCCGAGAGCGCGAGGGCCAGCCCGCCTACAGGGAGCGAGAGCGCGAGGCCGAGCGGGCGCACGACCCGGCGTGGCGCGACGGCGAGCAGCAGCGCCGACGCCGCCGGCACCGCGACGACGAGGAGCGCGAGCAGCGCGCGGCTAGTCACGGAGCGCTCGCAGGAGGGCGGCGTCGCCGGTCCCGAACTCGGCGAAGATGCGCTCGTGGAAGACGACGGCGACGAGGGCGACGAGGACGAGGTCGAGCGCGACGCCGAGCTCGATCGCCAGCGACGCGCCGCCCGGTAGCCGGAGCGCCGCGAGCCCGAGGCCGTTCTCCACGAGGACGATCCCGAGCACTTGGAAGAGCGTCGCCCGGCGGGTCGCAACGGTCGCGATCCCGAAGGCGACGAGCGCGAGCACGGCGCGCTCGGCGTCTCGCGAGTCGAGCCCGATGTGCGGGACGAGCCAGGTGAGGGCGAGCGCCAGCGCGACCGCGATCGCCCCGCGCACCAGCGGCGCCGCGCCCGCGCGCACGGGTCGCGCCTCGCGCGTCCGCGCGACGACCACGAAGAGGACCGTCGCGAGGACGAGGGCCCGCAGCGCCAGCGCGCCGGCGGCGACGAGGTCGTTCGAGCCGGCGGCGTCCCGGGCCGCGAGCGCTGCCAGGGCGAGCGCCTGCGCCGTCACGAGCGCGACGGCGACCGTCCGCCGCCGCACCACGACCACCCCGAGCCCGCACGCGACGAGCAGCCACGCGTACGCGCCGCTCATCCGCTCACCAGCCGCGCCGCGACACCGAGCACGGCGATCACGGTCCCCAGGGCGAGCAACCGCGGGACGACGAGGATCCGCATCTTCGCCACGAGCGTCTCGAGGAGCGCAAGCCCGGCGCAGAGCGCGACGAGCGTGGCCGGCAGCACCGCGAGCTGCAGCCGCGGGTCGACCGCGTGCGGCAGGAAGACCTGCGCGAGCAGGACGAGCACGAGCCAGTGCCGCGCGGCCGCCGCCCACTGGAGGTACGCGAGGTCTCGTCCCGCGTACTCGAGCAGCAGCCCCTCGTGGATCATCGTCAGCTCGAGGTGGGTGTCGGGGTTGTCGACCGGCTGCCGCCCCGTCTCGGCGACCGCGACGAGCGCGGCGGAGACCGCGGCGAGGGCGAGCGC
>JAFAIV010000121.1 GCA_019236545.1 Actinomycetota bacterium
GCTACCGGCCGATCCTGTTCGCGTCGAAGGGCGAGCTACAGGACCGCCACGAGGAGCTCGACATCGAGCTCCTCGACGCCTGCGTCGCGCACGACCCGTCCCGCGCAGGCGAGGCGCTCAAGGCGCACCTCGAGACCGCGACCGCGATCTTCTCGGTCGAGCTGAAGGGCCGCTCGATCTTCGCGTTCTAGCCCGCGAGGACGAACAGCGCGATGCCGCCCGCGAGGACGAGCATGCCTGCGAGCGGGACGGCGAACGACGGCGCCGGGAGGCGGAGGGTCGAGCCCCAGTAGTTCCCGAGGAACTGGAGCACGCCGCGCGTGCCGAGGCGGCTCGGGCTGCCCGACTGGCCGCCGACGAGGCCGGCGACCGCGCCGCCGATGCACATGCCCCAGCCGATCGCGTGCGTCGCGCTCGTTCCGGATGCGATGTGGCCGATCAGGTAGCCGGCGAGCGCGCAGAGCGCGGCGAGACCGACGCTGGCCGCGCTGACTGCTTCGAGGTTCTCGACGGTCCGCCGCACCGCTACTCCGGCTGCTCGTGCTCTTCGATGTGCTCGGCGCGGGCGGCGTAGCTCTCGATCCCGTGGTCGGCGCCCGGCGTCAGGAACACGTCGTCGCCGCCGAGCGCCTGCTCGTGCAACCCCTCGCGCACGAGGCGCTCCTGCTGCTTGCCGCGGATCCGGTCGACGAGCGCCCGCAGGTCCATGTGCCGAACGGTACTCCCGGTGCTGCCGACAGGCAAGGATGCCTAGCGGCGGACGAGCCCGCGCGCCCGCGCGAGCGCGCGCTCGGGCAGCGGCGGCTCGAGGAGCTTCTTCGCGACGATCGTCCCCGAGCCCGCGCCGAGGCCTGGGCCGGGCCACGTGCTGGCGCCGATGTGCCACAGGCGCTCGACCGGCGTCGCGTGGCCGGGACTCTGCGGGAACGGGCGCCAGAGGAAGTTCTGGTCGAGCGCGAGCGCGCCGCCGTACGGGTCGCCGTGGCGGAGGTTGACGTTCGCGCGCTCGAGGTCGTGCGGGCCGAGGGCGACGCGCTTCACGATCGACGACTCGAGGTTCGGGATGTGCTTCGCAAGCCGCGCCTGGATCCGGTCGGCGTAGCGCTCGCGGAGGTCGTCCGTCCACGCGCCGTTGCCGGTGTCGATCTCGCCGGCCGCGTCGCCCTTCACCCGCCACGGAAGCTCCTGGAGCTGGATCCAGAGGATGCCCTTGCCCTCCGGCGCGCGCGACGGGTCGATCGTCAGCGGCTGGCCGACGACGACGGTCGCCTCCGCCGGGAGCAGCCCTCGCTCGGCCTCGTTCACCGCGCGCGACACGCCGTCGAGCCCCGGCGTCACGTGCACCATCGCGGCGCCGGCGAGCCGCTCGTCGCCCTCCCAGCGCGGCGGCTCCGAGAGCGCGAAGTGGATCTGCATCTCCGAGCGGCCGTACCGGAAGCTCTCCGCGCCCTCGCGCGCGGGCGCGGGCACGTCGGCGTCGGCGAGTAGGCGCGCGTAGAGCTGCGTCGGCGTGACGCTCGCGACGACGGCCCGCTCGGCGCTGACCGTCTCGCCGTCCGTCAGCCGGACGCCGACGGCGCGCCCGGAGCTGACGAGGACGCGCTCGACGTCCTTGTCCGTCTCGCAGATGCCGCCGTGGTCGCGGATCAGCTGGACGAGCGCGTCCGCGAGCTTCGCGCCGCCGCCGCGCGGGATCGGAAGGCCGCCCTCCTGGAGCGCGACCGCGATCACCTGCGTCATGAAGCCGGACGTCGCCTGGTCGGGGCCGAGGCCGGTGTGGAGCACCCACGGCGCGAGGACGCCGTGCGCCTTCTCGTCGGCGAAGGTCGTCTGGAGCCAGTCGCGGCTCGACTGCAGCACGTCGCCCAGGAACGCCGCCGCGCCCGCCCGGCCGAACCGCCGCAGCGCCTTCAGTGCGAGCGCCATCCCGGCCGGCGACCAGAGCTCGGTGCCGAGCACGCCGAAGGCGATGTCCGCGTTCGGGAAGAACCGCTCGAGCACGCCCGGCCACTCCGGGCCGAGCTCCTGCGCGTTCCCCTCGGCCGTGCGAAGCAGGAACGCGGCGCTGCCGTCCGGGAACGCGGTGCCGGTCGGCAGGTCGGTGTCGAGGTACTCGAGCCCGCGCTGCGCGAGGTCGCCGCCCAGCTCCGCGTGCGCGGCGCCGCCGACCCAGAGCGGGTGCCAGGCGCTGAACGTGTCGTGGAGGAAGCCGGGCTCGGTCAGCTCCTCGGTCTTGATCGCGCCGCCGAACCAGTCGTTGCGCTCGAGCACGCAGACGCGCCAGCCCGCGCGCGCGAGCAGCGCCGCGCAGGCGAGCGAGTTGACGCCGCTGCCGACGACGACCGCGTCGTACTCAGCCACGAGTCTCGGCCTCCATCCCCGGCCCCGAGACGCCTCCCCAGTCCTCCGGCGCCATGTCGGCGATCGACTGCGAGAACGTCCAGCGGTGGCCGGCGAAGTCCTCGGCCGTGTACTGACGCTCGCCGTAGTCGTAGTCGGTCGGCGGGCTGAGGACGACCGCGCCCCATTCGGACGCGCGCGCGGCGTGGGCGTTCACGTCGTCCACGCGCACCATCAGCGAGTGCGCGCCGCAGGCGGCTTCCGCCGTGCCGTCCACGACGACGACGCAGCCGTCGCCGACGAGCAGCTGCGCGCGGTGTCCCTTCGCCTCCCAGCGCTCGACGAACCCGAACGCGCGCGCGAGCCACTGGATCGCCTCGCGGACGTGCGGGTACACGAGC
Organism: Actinomycetota bacterium; assembly: GCA_019236545.1. Lineage (GTDB taxonomy): Bacteria > Actinomycetota > Thermoleophilia > Gaiellales > Gaiellaceae > Palsa-739. The sequence goes on from JAFAIV010000121.1 coordinate 2,742, forward strand.
ACCGGCATCACCGTCGTCTCCGGCATCGTCCGGTTCCTCATCCGGCCACCAGCTCCCGGAACTCGTCGTCGCTCACGAGCCCGCGCTTGCGCGCGCCGAGCTCCTTCACCTTCGCCAGCAGCTCCGCGCGCCGCTCCTCCGGCACGTCGAGGCCGAGCTCGTCGGCCTTGATCCGGATCGAGTCGAGGCCGCTCTTCTTGCCGAGGACGATCGCCCGCTGCGCGTGGACGAGCTCGGACGAGAACGGCTCGATCGACGGCGGGTCGTGGAACTGAGATGCGACGGCGCCCGACTCGCGCCGGAAGAGCGTCGCGCCGGTCACGGGCTTCCACGGCTCGAGCGCGTAGCCCGAGAGCTCCTGGACGCGCGCCGAGACCTCGCGGACCCGGTCGAGGCGCAGGTTCGACTCGACGCCGTAGAGGGCGCGCAGCGTCATCGCGACCTCGCCGAGGTTCGCGTTGCCGGCGCGCTCGCCCATGCCGTTGATCGTGCCCTGGATCCACGTCGCGCCCGCGCGCACCGCGGCCACCGCGGACGCTGTCGCGAGGCCGAAGTCGTTGTGGCCATGGAAGTGGACGGGGACGCCCGGGCCGACCCACTCGACCGTCTTCCCGACGAGCTCCTCCACCGCCTCGGGCGAGGCGATGCCGAGCGTGTCGACGACGACGACCTCGCGCGCGCCCGCCTCGACGGCGCTCGTGTAGACGCGCTCGTAGAAGTCGGGCTCGGCGCGCGTCGAGTCGACGCCGAAGAACGCGGCGTGGATGCCGTGCTCGGCGGCGAAGCGCATCGCGTTCGTGATCCGGCCGAGCATCGTGTCGCGGTCGACTCCGATCGCGTTCAGCTTCAGGTCGGAGATCGGCGACTCGATCACGGACGCGGGCACGCCGAGCTCGACGAGCGCCTCGAGGTCGGCCGGCACAGCGCGGGAGAAGCCCCAGACCTGCGCCTGGAGCCCGGCGCCGGCGATCAACTCAACCGCGCGCCAGTCGTCCTCCGACACGCGCGGGAACCCGGCCTCGATCCGCTCGATCCCGAGCCCGTCGAGCAGGCGCGCGATCTCGAGCTTCTGCTCCGGGTCGAGGACGACGCCGACGGTCTGCTCGCCGTCGCGGAGCGTCGTGTCGTAGAAGCCGACCGAGCCGCCGAGGCGGTGGCCGTCGTTCAGCGTCCCGGTCCAGATCAGCTCGCTCATCCGACCCGCACCACCCCGTCCGGGAACGGCGAAAGCTTCTCGAGGCCGCCGGCAGTGACGAGGAAGTTGTCCTCCACGCGCAGGCCGCCACCGCCCTCCCAGTAGCACCCCGGCTCGACCGCGAGCACCATCCCCTCCGCGAACTCGCCGCCGCCCGCCTGGTGCGGGTACGGCGGCTCGTGCGCTCGCGCGCCGATGCCGTGGCAGATCGGGTGCGTCGGCTGGCCGGGGTAGCCCATCTCCTCGATGCCCGCGCGCACCGAGCGGTCGAACTCGGCCATCGGCGCGCCGGGGCGGATCGAGTCGAGTGCCTGGAGGTACACGTCCATCAGAGACCGCTCCAGCCTCGCATAGTCATCGCGCAGCTCGCCGACGACCAGGTTCTTCGTGTGGTCGGCCCAGTAGCCGTCCGCGCAGACCCAGGTCTCGAAGAGGACCGGCTCACCCTCTCGCACCGGCAGGTCGCCCGTCGCGGTGAACGTCTTGATCCCCGGCCCGGCCCAGATCAGGGAGAACGGGAGCGCGAGCTCGACCTTGCCCCGCCAACCGGTGCCGGCGCCGTGGACGTAGCCCTGCCAGAGCGCGGCGACCTCGGCCTCCTTCATGAACGGCCGGATGTGCTCGCGGACGTGGTCCATCGCCGCGGCCGCGATCTCGTTCGCGAGCCGCATCCGCTCGACCTCCTGCGCCGTCTTCACCGACCGCGCGCGGACGAGCAGCGGCGTCGCGTCGGCCGCGTCCGGGAACGCGTCGAACCACGCCTTCGTGAACGTCGTCGGCTCGCCGACCATCCGGTCGGAGGCCTGCGTGCCGAGGGAGAGCTCGAGGCCGACGCGGCCGTGCCCGCGCGCCGCCTCGACCGCGGCGTCGAGCGTCCGGGAGAGCGGCGGCCGCGGATCCTCCGCGTGGTAGCCGCGGATGAAGCGCACGTCCTCGGGCCACGCCATCCGCTCCGCGTCCTCCGCCGACGCCTCGAGGCAGATCAGGACGGGCTCGCCCTCGCGCGGGAAGACGCAGGCGTCGTAGCCCTTCATCCCCCAGAAGTTCGTCAGATAGAGGACGTTGTCGGGCGCGCGGACGACGAGCGCGTCGAGGCCCTCGTCCGCCATCAGGGCGCGGACGCGGTCGAGCTTCGCGTCGTCCCGCGACCAGCCCACGTCAGACGTAGTGCTCTTCGGTGCGCTGCCGCTCGCGGTCGTGGTCGACCATGATCCGGACGAGCTCCTGGAAGCGGACGGTCGGCTCCCAGCCGAGCTTCTCGCGCGCCTTCGTGTAGTCGCCGACGAGCAGGTCGACCTCGGCCGGGCGCAGGTAGCGCTCGTCGAAGACGACGTAGTCCTTCCAGTCGAGACCCACGTAGCCGAACGCCTCGTCGAGGAAGTCGCGCACGGAGTGCGTCTCGCCGGTCGCGAGCACGTAGTCCTCCGGCTCGGGCGCCTGCAGCATCCGCCACGCGCCCTTCATGTAGTCCGGCGCGTAGCCCCAGTCGCGCTTCGCGTCGAGGTTGCCGAGCTTGAGGACGTCCTGCTCGCCGCGCAGGATCGCGCCGAGCGCGCGGGTGATCTTGCGCGTGACGAACGTCGGGCCGCGCCGCGGCGACTCGTGGTTGAAGAGGATCCCGTTGACCGCGTACATGCCGTACGCCTCGCGGTAGTTGCGCGTGATCCAGTAGCCGTAGACCTTCGCCACGCCGTACGGCGAGCGCGGGTGGAACGGCGTCTCCTCGGTCTGCGGCGTCTCGCGCACCTGGCCGAACATCTCGCTCGAGCCTGCCTCGTAGAAGCGGCACTGGACGCCCTCCTCGCGGATCGCGTCCAGCAGCCGCAGCGTCCCCATTCCGGTCACGTCCGACGTGTACTCCGGGATGTCGAAGCTGACGCGGACGTGGCTCTGCGCGCCGAGGTTGTAGACCTCGTCCGGCCGGATCGTGCGCATCAGCTGGTTGAGCGAGGAGCCGTCGGAGAGGTCGCCGAAGACGAGCTCGACCTCGTTGAAGATGTGGTCGATCCGTGCCGTGTTGAACGAGCTCGAGCGGCGGATCATCCCGTAGACCTCGTAGTCCTTCTCGAGGAGCAGCTCCGCGAGGTAGGAGCCGTCCTGGCCGGTGATGCCGGTGATGAACGCCTTGCGCTTCACCAGCGCACCCGCGGCGGGGCCGGCTCGCCGTGCGCCTCCTGCCACGAGACGACGGGGTTGCGGAGCACGCCGATCCGCTCGATCTCGGCCTCGATCACGTCGCCCGGCTTGAGGTAGAGCGAGGCCGGGTCGTCGCTGAAGCCGGCGACGCCGCTGACGGTGCCGAGCGAGAGGACGTCGCCCGCCGAGAAGCCGAGCGGCGAGTAGTGGGAGACGATCTCGGCGACGGAGCCGGACATGCGGCTCATGTTCGAGCTCTGCCGCACCTGGCCGTTGACGCGCAGCTCCATCGACAGGTCGTGCGGATCGCCGACCTCGTCGGGCGTCACGATCCACGGCCCGAGCGGGCAGAACGTGTCGATCGCCTTGCAGAACGAGAAGACGCCGGAGCGCATCTCACGGCGCTGGATGTCGCGGGCCGTGATGTCGTTGAAGATCACGTAGCCGGCGACGTACTCCATCGCCTCCTCGGGGCCGAACCACTTGCCGGACTTGCCGAGGATCACGGCGAGCTCGAGCTCGTAGTCGAGCTCCTCGGTCAGGTGCTCCGGGTAGACGACCGGCTCGTCGGGGCCGACGATCGCGTCGACGTTCTGGAAGAACATGATCCACGGCGCGATCTCGTGCGACCAGTTGACGTTCTTCGACTCGGTCTCGTGCTCGCGGAAGTTGCCGGCGGTGTGGAAGAACTTCTTCGGGAAGATCGGCGCGCGCAGCGTGGCCTCGGCCAGCGGCGTGCGCTCGCCGGTGTCGTCGGCCCCGCCGCGCTCGAAGTACGCGCGCATCGTCGGCACGTCGAGGCGGACGATCTCCTCGCCCTCGATGCGGCCGACCTTGCCGTCGTCGTAGCTGACGAGCTTCATGACGCGAGAAGGCTAGTCACAGGACGCCGCAGACCTTCATCGCGACCCGCGCATACGTCTCCGCGGTGCGGACGAGGCCGTCGATCTCGAGGTTCTCGCCGAGCTCGACGTCCATCAGGCCGGTCGATGTGCCGTAGTTGACGGTCGGCACGCCGTAGCGCGTGAGCGCGGACGCGTCGCTGAACCAGCGCGTGACGTCGCGGCCGGGACGCTCGCCGAAGACCTCCTCGTGCGCCTCGTCGATCGCGCGCACGAGCTCGTGGCCCTCCTCGATCTCGGCGCCGGGCGCGGTGACGTAGACCTCGCCCTCGATCTCGTACCGCGGGAACCGCCCGGCGAGGCCGCGCACCATGTCGAGCACCTCGCGCCGCGCGACGCCCATCGGCTTCGTCGGCGGGACGCGGACGTCGAGGAAGAGGTCGGTGTGGTGCGGGGTCCGCGAGACGCGCCAGCCGAAGCCGCCCTCGACGGCGCCGACGTTCACGATCGCCTTCGCGCCGCGGTACGAGTTCGACTCGTGCTCCTCCCAGCGCGGGATCCACTCGAGCACGGCGTCCATCACCTCCCGCATCCGCAGGATCGAGTTCTCGCCGCGGCGGCCCTCGGAGAACGCCGTGTGGATGAAGTTGCCGTGGACGCGAATCCGCAGCCAGAGCGCGCCGTAGTGGCCGAGGACGACCTTCCCCTCGGTCGGCTCGCCGAGCAGGCACATGTCCGCGACGCCGCCGTGCGAGACGAGGTAGCGCGTGCCGGCTGCGTAGCCGCGGTAGGAGCCGCCCTGCGCCTCGCCGTACTGCGTCTTCTCGATCTCGCCGCAGACGGCCGCGATCAGCACGTCGCCGCGCAGCCGCACGCCGGCATCCTGCAGCGCGTTCACGGCCTCGACGTAGCAGGCGAGCGCGCCCTTCATGTTCGAGATGCCGAGGCCGTAGAGGCGGCCGTCACGGACGAACGCCTCGGGCTGGAAGCCGGGGACGTGCCGCAACCAAGGCTCGCGGCCCGAGTACGAGGTGTCCATGTGGCCGTTGAACATCAGCGACGGGCCGCCGCCGGCGCCGGGCCACGTCCCGAGCGCGTTGGCGCGGTTCTCCTCGACCTGCTGCCACTGGACGCGCAGGCCGAGCCCGTCGTAGAGGCCGACCATCAGCTCCGCCATGCGCTGCTCGTCGCCGGTGAAGCTGTGCACGCCGATCATCCGCGAGGCGGTCTCGACGAGCCGCTCGCGGTCGACGTTCACGTCCACGCTTCGTACCCGCCGATCAGGTCGCCCGCGTCGACGCCGAGCTCGACGAGCTGCGCGGCCGCGAGCGACGACGCGAACCCGTGCGCGCAGACGAGGCAGAGCCGCCGCCCCGCGAGCTCCGGGTCGCGCCACTCCGAGGTCTGGTCGACCCGCCACGGCAGCACCGAGAGCGGGACGTGCTTCGAGCCGGGGATGACGCCCGTCCGCTCGCGCTCGTCGGCCGAGCGCGTGTCGACGAGCAGCAGGTCGGGATCGGCGGCCGCCTCCTCGGGCGTGTAGCGCCTGATCCGCGAGCGGGCCTCGGCGAGCATCTCGTCTATCCGCGGAATTGCGGCAGGACCTTCTCGCCGAAGAGCCGGATCTGCTCCAGCCGGTTCGCCCCCCAGAGCTCGAGCATGATGTGCGTGCAGCCGGCGTCGCGGTACTCCTCGATCGCCTCGATGCAGTCGGACGGCGTCCCCGCGATCGGGCGGCACTTGTCGAGCAGCGCGTCGGAGACCTTCGCCTTCGCGGCGAGGCGGCCGCCCTGCTCCATCGCCTCGGCGACGGGACGGATCTCGTCCTGCTCGATCCCGGCGAGGTCGAGGAGCGTGTCCGCGGAGCCCTGGATGTTCTGCACCTTGTTGGCGAGGTACATCCCGGCGATCTCGCGCGCGCCGTCGCGGCCCGCGTCGCGGTCGCTCTCGTGGATCGAGGCGACGATCGTGCAGCCGAGGTCGATGTCGGCGCCGCCGAGGTTCTCGCGCGTGTAGCGGACGAACGGCGGCGTCGTGATCGAGGGCGTCAGGCAGCCGTCGCCGATCTCCGCCGCGAGCGCCTGCATCTTCGGCGCGGTCGCGGCGACGTAGACCGGCGGCACCTCGCGCGGCGCGTGCGCCTCGGCCGACATCGCCGGGACGTCGGCGCTCCACGTATCGCCGTCGTAGTCGAACCGCTCGCCGGAGAGGACGCCGCGCGCGATCGTGACCGCGTCGCGCATCGGGCCGAGGGTCTTCTTGGTCTGCGTCTTCGTGTTGTTGAGGAAGATCTTCGAGGTGCCGAAGCCGAGGATGAACCGGCCCGGCCCGGCCGCCTCCTGCACGACGCGCGCGTCCATCGCCGCCTGGACGGGGTGCCGCGTCGAGGCGGCGATGATGCCCCAGCCGATCGTCAGCCGCCTCGTCGCGCGGCCCATCAGCGCCGCGACGCCGGTCGACGAGCGCGCCTCCATCTGGTGCTTCCGCCACCAGGGATACGCCTCGGCGAGCCAGATCGTGTCCATGCCGGCCTCTTCCATGGCCTGCGCCGACGCGATCATCTCGTCGAGCGGCTCCATGGTGAGCTGCATCACCCCGATGCGGAACGGGACGGCCATCGGGGCTAGGAGTCTTCCGTGGAGCTGGTCGGGCCCTCGGGCTCGGCCTCGTACGCCTCGGGCGAGAGCGGGCTGACGCCCTCCTCGGCTCCGTGCGGCGTCCCTTGCGCCTCCTGGATCTGGCTGTCCAGCGCCGAGAGGACGTGCTGCACCTGCTGGTTCACGATCGGCTGCAGGACGCGCTGGCCCATCGAGCCGACCGGGCCTGCGATCTTCACGTCGGCCGCCCATTGCATCGACGTGCCGCCGGACGGCGCGTCGCCGAGGGTGAACGAGGTCTCCATGTTCATCATCGCGCCGACGCCCTGGCCCTTGATCGCGAGCTTCGCGAACTCGAGCTCGCGCTCCTCGACCTTGTCCATGTCGACCTTCATCTTCAGGCCGCCGAGGCCGAGCGGGATCTTCACGTTCGCCGTCCAGCGGCGGTCGTCGTGGATCTCGAAGCTCTCGACGCCCGGCATCGTCTTCGCCATCGAGGACGGGTCGTTCAGCACCCGCCAGACGATCGAGCGGGGCGCCGCGAAGGTGCGCTCGCCGGAGACGTTCACGCGACCACCTCCACCCGCGCGCGCGACTCCTCCGGATGCTGGAGCAGCTCCCAGACGCGGTGATACGGGTTGTGGCTGTCCGTGACGACCACGCCGGTCGCGTCCTGCACCGCGGCGCAGATCGCGTGGATCCCGGCCCCGCCGCCCTCGCCCATGCCCTTCGTGCCGAGCGGCGTGAACGGTGACGGGCTCTCGATCGCGCCGGTCGCGAGCGGCGGCATGTCGAGCGTGTGCGGGACGTGGTAGTCGTAGAAGTTCGGAGTCAGCAGGTTCCCCTCCTCGTCGTACTCGAAGACCTCGTGCATCGCCGCGCCGATCGCCTGCGCGGTCGCGCCCATCACCTGGCCCTCGACGATCTGCGGGTTGATCCGCTTGCCGCAGTCGTCGACGGCGGCGTAGTCGACGAGCTCGTACCAGCCCGTCTCGGGGTCGATCTCGACGACGGCGACGTGCACCTGCGCCGCGTAGGTCAGCGTCAGGTTGCCGTACTTCTTCTCGACGTCCGGCACCTGGAACGGGGGCCGGTAGACGTAGCGCGCGTTCAGCGTCACGTCGAGGTCCTCGGGGAGGCCGGCGTTGTTCGCGTTGATGATCGCGCCGAGCGCCATGAACGGGAGGAAGGCGTCCGGGTTCTCCTTGAT
>JAFAIV010000196.1 GCA_019236545.1 Actinomycetota bacterium
GGAGCTCACCGGTGAGCGCGCCGACCTGATCGAGGTCCTCAACCTCGACGAGGAGGGCAAGACGATTAGGGAGGAGGTCGACGAGCCTGTCCTCGTCGGAGTCCGATCGCAGATCCGCGATGCGGGCAACGCCTTAAGGGCGAACCAGCTACCGCGCCTGTCTGCGTGGGGCGAGCAGTGCACTAAGTGCGATCTCGCCGAGTTGTGCCGCGACGTCCCTGCTGCTGAAAAGGTGGCGCGACGTGCGGCCTCTGGCCGTTAGCGGAGGATCCTCATTCCCAGCAGGGAGAGACGGTGCGGCTGGCCGGTGGTAGACCGCTGGTAGATCGAGGTGATTCAGGTATCGCTGACCCGTCAGGTGACTCTTGCCGCCGGCCCGCTCCGGAAGCGGGCTCCCCGGCTAGTGCCCCCGACAGGAATTGAACCTGTGCACGCGGTTTAGGAAACCGCTGCTCTATCCACTGAGCTACGGGGGCGCGGGGCTTCTTGTAGCACCCCCGTTCGCACCGCGTGGGCGACCGCGGCGGCGACGGCCGGGATCGCGGGCTCGGGCAGGCTGCCGTAGCCGACGAGCACGCCGTGGAGCGCGCCGAAGGCGGGCAGACTGTTGTGGGAGAGCGTGTCCACCTCGTGGCCGGCGATGCGGAGGTTCCGCTCGACGACCTCCTCCGCGGCCGGCGACTCCAGCTCGACGAGGACCTGCAGCCCCTCCGGTGCCGAGCGGATCGGGATCTCCGGCAGCTCGTCCTGGAGGGCCGCGACGAGGGCGTCGTGGCGCGCGCGGTTGAGCTCCCGCATCCGGCGGAGGTGGCGGTCGAGCTCGCCGCGGCGCAGGAAGTCCGCGAGCGCGAGCTGCTCGGTGCCGCTCGGCGAGGCGGTCGTCTCCTGCATCCGCGCCACGGCCTCGGCGAGCGACGCGGGGACGAGGAGCCAGCCGAGCCGCACCGCCGGTGAGAGCGTCGCGCCGAGCCAGCCGACGGTCGCGGTCGTGATCTCGCGGAAGGACTGCGCCACCGCGCGGTCGGGGGCGTCGGCGCCGCGGTCGACCTCGACGACGAGGCCGTTCCGCTCGCGCGCCCACGCGGCGACCGCGGCCGCGACGCCGCCGTGGTCGAGGCGCTCGTGCCGGACGCGGAAGGTCGGCGAGAGGACGACCGCGGCCGGATCCGTCTCGAGCACCCGCAGCGCCGCCTCCGCGGACGCCGTGGGCATCCCCTGGACCGCGACGCCAAGCCGGCGCAGCGTCCGGTGGAGCGTCCGCGCGCTCGGCGTCTCGACGGCGAACCGCTCCGCGCCGCGCTGCTGGAGGACGGACGCGAGCAGCTCGAAGCCGTTCTGAAGGCCGGTCGTGACGACGACGTTCTCGGGGCGCGCGACGACGCCGCGCGAGCGGCCGAGGTACGCGGCCAGCTCCTCGCGGAGCTCGCGCACGCCGCCGCGGTCGAGTCCTTCGAGGCTCGCCTCGCCGAGACGCCCCAACCCCGTCTCGAGCGAGGCGAGCCACTGGCGCCGCGGGAAGCGGGCCAGGTCGGGCGCCCCAGCGATCAGGCTGTACCCGCGCCGCCGTGGGCGCGGCGGGCGCGCGAGGCGCGCCTCCGGCCGACTGCCGCACCACTTGACGCGCGGGGTGGCGCCCTGCCGCAGGTCGAGGTAGCCCTCCGTCGCGAGCTGCGTGTACGCGCGCACGACCACGCCGCGCGAGACGGCCAGGTCGTCCGCGAGCGCGCGCGTCGACGGGAGCTCGTGCCCCGGGAGGAGCCCCCCGCGCCGGATGGACTCGCGGAGCTGGTCCTCGATCTGCCGGCTCAGCGGCGTCCCGCAGCGGCGGGCGAGGGTGATCGCGATGTCCCTGACGGCGGCGTGGCGGCTCATCCAAGAGTTCAGACGAGCCCGACCGAGAAAAGGTTAGGAGAACGATGATTCCAAAAATCAACTGGTAACTGGTTCGACTCAGGGATGGGACCAGCGGGCACGATGGCCGGGCCACCCGGTTTCCCTCCGGAAGCTTCGAACGGGGGCGGGGGTCGACGAGGCGCGTCGCCCCGCCCTCGGTGGCACTCCTTCGAGGTCAGCCCGAAAACCGGTCGCTAACTGGTCCGACACGGCGGTTTCCCGGCGGGCACGCTGGCTGAATCCGCCGGACTCATCTCGGCCGGGGGAACACACCATCAGGAGGGTTCACGCATGAAGAGGGGTTACCTGCTGCTTGCGGGCGCGCTCCTCGCTCTCGCGATCACCGCGAGCGCGGGGGCGGTCAGCCGCACGGCGTCCCACTCGAGCGCCACGCTCGGGACGCCCGCAGCGACGCCCTTCGCCCAGGCCTTCGCGCGCACGCCGCAGACCGTCGCGGCGCGCCGGGCGAAGCTCACGACTGTCTGGGCCGAGGAGCAGGACATCAACGGCTTCAACCAGAGCCTCAACTGCTGCAACCAGCTCGCCGGCGGCCTCGTCGGCGCGTTCGAGGCGATCCACGGCGCGTTCAACCTGAACGACAAGGGCCAGTACTTCCTCGACCTCGCCTCCTCGGCGAAGGCCGACCAGAACGGGATCACGTACCAGATCCGGCCCGACGCCTACTGGTACGACGGCGGCCAGAAGGTCAAGGTCACGCCCGCCGACTTCATCTACACCTGGCAGGAGCTGAACGGCTCGATCAAGTCGAACGACCTGGTCAGCACGACCGGCTACGACCAGATCGCCAGCGTCACCGGCAAGGGCAACACCGTCCACGTCACGTGGAAGAAGTGCCCGGCGGGCGGCCCGACGGCCGACAACCCGTGCGGCTTCTTCGCGGACTGGCAGTCGCTCTTCGGCGGTCTGTACCCGTCGTTCGCCCTCAAGGGCCTCGACTTCAACAAGATCTGGACGAACTGCATCTGCGACGCGCAGGGCAAGCCGGTCTCGAACGGCCCGTTCTACGTCGCCGCGTACACGAAGGGCCAGGGCACCGTCCTGAAGAAGAACCCCTTCTACTACAAGCCGGCGAAGCTGAACGAGGTCGACTTCAAGTTCATCGCCGACTCGAACTCCGAGGTGCAGGCGCTGCGCGGCGGTGAGGTCGACGGCCTCATGTCGCCGACGTTCGGCTCGAACCTGCAGCCGCTGACGAGCACGCCGGGCATCGCCTGGAGCGCCGTCCCCGGCTACTTCTACGAGCACCTCGACCTGCAGCTCGGGCCGAAGTCCCAGAACCCGCTCCTGCGGGCCCCGTGGATGCGCCAGGCGATCATGCTCGGCATCGACCGCCAGGCCATCATCAACACGGTCTACGGCGCGCTCGCGAAGGGCCTCAAGCCGCTCGACAGCGCCGTCTACTACCAGACGCAGTCGGTCTACCAGCCGCACTTCGCCAAGTGGAACTTCAATCCCACCAAGGCGCTGGCGCTGCTGAAGGCGCACTGCCAGGGCGGCCCGACGAAGGTCGATCCGAACACCTCGGCCGAGTGGACGTGCTCGGGCTACCCGGCGACGTTCCGCTTCTCGTGGACGGCGTCGAACCCGACGCGCGCCAACCAGGAGGCGATCATCGAGGCCCAGCTCAAGAGCATCGGCATCAAGATCGTCGCGACGCCGCGGGCCGCGAACGTCTTCTTCGGCCAGTACGTGTCGCAGGGCGACTACGACATCGTCGACTTCGCCTGGGTCTCGTCGGACGGCGACCCGTCGGGCTACTACCCGATCTGGAGCTGCGGCGGCGACTCGAACTACCTGCACTACTGCAGCAAGAAGGCGTCCGACCTGATGCAGAAGGGCCAGAGCGAGGCCGACCCGGCCAAGCGCGCCGCCCTCTGGAACCAGGCCGACGCGATCATGGCGGCCCAGGTGCCGACCATCCCGCTGTACCAGCGGCCGAACCCGCTGGCGTACAACGCGAACCTGCTCGGCGTGAAGAACAACCCGGGCCAGGCGAGCGCCAGCTGGAACATCGAGGACTGGCACTGGAAGTCGTAGTCCACTCCTCGTGAGAACGGTTCGAGGGGCGCCCCGCGGGGCGCCCCTCGCCGTCTCTAGGCCCGCCGCAGCACGAGGATCGCGCACTCGCCCGCCGGCCGCACCTCGGCGAACGCGAAGTCCTGCGGCGGCACGCCGTCCTCGAACAGGCGCTTGCCGCGGCCGAGCACCGTCGGGTAGACGAGCAGCCGCACCTCGTCGACGAGGCCGAGCTCGAGCAGCGAGCGGACGAGCTGCCCGCTGCCCGAGACGAGGACGTCGCCCTCGTACCGCTCCTTGAGCGCCGGGATCTCCCGCTCGAGGTCGCCGGCGATCACCGTCGTGTTCTGCCACTCGGGGTCGGTCAGCGTCGTCGAGACGACGACCTTCGGCATCTCGTTGAACTTGCGGCTGAACTCGTCCCCGGTGCGCTCGGGCCACGCCTTCGCGAAGCCCTCGTACGTCCGCCGCCCGAGCAGCTGGACGTCCGCGGCCATCAGCTCGTC
>JAFAIV010000056.1 GCA_019236545.1 Actinomycetota bacterium
AGGTCGCCGTCGTCGGCCTGACCGCCTCGGCGAGCCAGCGCGAGATGGACGCGCTCGCCGCGGCCGGCGCGGTCTCGTGCCTGACGAAGGACCGCGAGCTGGCGGAGATCGTCGCCGCGATCAAGCAGGCGGTGAACGGCAGATGAACCTCACCGCCGAGAACACCGCGATCGTCCTCGACTCGACCGCCGACTTCCCCGACGCGGCGCAGCACCACCCGAACTGGCGTGTCGTCCCGCTCTACGTCAGCTTCGGCGACGAGAGCTACAAGGACGGCGTCGAGCTGACCGCCGAGCAGTTCTACGCACGGCTGACGAGCTCCACCGTCTTCCCGACGACGTCGCAGCCCACTCCGGGCGACTTCGCCACCGCCTACGAGGAGCTCGCCGGCTACGAGCGGATCCTGACCGTGACGCTCGCGTCGCAGCTCTCCGGGACGTTCCAGAGCGCAGGCACCGCCGCCGACGAGCGCGTGCGCGTGATCGACTCCGGCGTCGCGTCGGTCGCGATCACGATGCTCGCGCTGGCGATCCAACGGCGACTCGACCGCGGCACGACCGACGAGGAGGTCGACGCGCTCGTCGACCGCTTCCGGCGCGAGCGCGGCCTGCTCTTCACCGTCGACACGCTCGAGTTCCTCGCCCGCGGCGGCCGGATCGGCCGGGCCCGCGCGTTCCTCGGTGGGATGATGAACGTCAAGCCGATCCTGACGATCGAGGACGGCGAGGTGCTCCCGGTCAAGCGCGTGCGCGGCAACCGCAAGGCGTTCCAGGAGTTCGTCGACGCGCTCGAGCAGAACACGACCGACGAGCCCGGCCTGCGCGTCGGGATCGCGCACGCGGTCGCGCCCGAGCGCGCGGCGGAGGTCGAGAAGCTCGTCCGCGACCGGCGCCCGAAGGCGACGATCGAAGCGGTCGCGACGCTCGGCGCCGTCCTGGGCGCGCACGCCGGGCCGGGGACGGTCGGCTTCTTCTGGTTCGCCGACGACTGACGTCCGGTCCGGCCGGAATACTCGGTCCCGCCCGGTGGCGCGGACGATGACAGCAGCCCGTCGACAGACGGTCTTCGCAGGCCTGGACCAGCCGCAGGCGTGGCCGCCGACCCCGCGGGCGCTCGACCCGCACCGGCTCGAGCGGCCGCTCACCGAGCTCGGCGGCGTCGGGCAGGCGCAGGCGAAGAGGCTCGCGAAGCTCGGACTGGCGAGCGTCCGCGACGTGCTCGAGCACCGGCCGCGCCGCTACGAGACGGCGGCGGACGAGGTGCGGATCGCGGCGCTCCGCCACGACGACGCTGAGGTCGTGGTCGTCGGCGAGGTGCTGAACGTCGAGAAGCGCCCGCTCCGCGGCCGGCGGACGATGGTGCGCGCGCGCATCTCGGACGGCAGCGCGACGATCAGCGCCTCCTGGTTCAACCAGCCGTGGCTCGCCGACCAGCTCACGCCCGGGACGCGCGTGCGCCTGCGCGGGAAGCTCGGCCGCTTCGGCTTCGACGTGCGCTCGTACGACCTCGGCGAGGCGCACGCCACCGCGGACTTCGCGCCGGTCTATCCGGCCGCGGAGGAGATCGCGGCGAAGACCGTGCGCCGCGTCGTCGACGCCGCGCTGCCGTTCGTCCTCGACGTCCCAGACCCGCTACCCGCGGAGCTCCGCCAGCGCGAAGGCCTGCCGCTCAAGCGCGACGCCCTCGCTGCCGTCCACACGCCCGTGTCGCTCGACGAGGCCGAGCGCGGGAGGCAGCGGCTCGCGTTCGAGGAGCTGCTCGTCCTCCAGATCGGGATCGCGCGCCGCGCGGCCGAGCGCGAGCGCACGCTCGCGGCGTCGCTCGGCGAGCCGGGCGACCTGATCCTCCGCTACCGCAAGGCGCTCCCGTTCGCGCTCACGCCGTACCAGGAACAGGCGATCCGCGAGCTCGACGGCGACCTCGCGCGGACCGTCCCGATGCAGCGCCTCTTGCAGGGCGACGTCGGCTCCGGGAAGACAGTCGTCGCGCTGTACGCGCTCCTGCGCGCGGTCGAGAACGGCCGCCAGGGCGCGCTGATGGCGCCGACCGAGACGCTCGCGGAGCAGCACTTCCTGACGATCGCCGACCTCTGCCTCGAGCTCGGCGTCACCTGCGCGCTGCTCACGAGCTCGTCGCCGAGGCGCGACCGCGAGACCGCCGCGCAAGCGGACGTCGTCGTGGGGACGCACGCGCTGATCCAGGAGGGCGTCGAGCTCCGCGACCTCGCCGTCGCCGTCGTCGACGAGCAGCACCGCTTCGGCGTCGAGCAGCGCGCCGCGCTCCTGCACGGCCGCGCGCCGCACGTGCTCCACATGACCGCGACCCCGATCCCGCGCACGCTCGCGCTGACCGTCTACGGCGACCTCGCGGTCTCCGAGATCGCGAAGCCGCCCGCGTCGCGGAAGCCGATCGTCACGCGCTGGCTCACCGAGGACCGCGCGTCGGAGGTCTACACGCGGCTGACGAACCTCCTGCGCGAGGGCCGACAGGCCTACGTCGTCTGCCCGATGATCGAGGCGTCGGAGACGAGCCTCGCGCGCGCCGCCGAGGAGGAGGCGGAGCGGCTGCGGCGCGCCGAGCTGCGCGAGTTCCGCGTCGGCTGCCTGCACGGGCGGCTGAAGCCGGCCGACCGGCGCGACCTGATGGCGCGGTTCAAGGCGCGCGAGCTCGACGTCCTCGTCGCGACGACCGTGATCGAGGTCGGCGTCGACGTGCCGAACGCGACCGTGATGATCGTCCAGGAGGCCGACCGCTTCGGGCTCGCCCAGCTCCACCAGCTGCGCGGCCGCGTCGGCCGGGGCGCCGAGCAGTCGTACTGCCTGCTCGTCTCGCGGGCCAAGGAGGAGCTGACCGAGAGCGCGCAGGCGCGGCTGCAGGCGCTCTGCGACACGACCGACGGGTTCGCGCTCGCCGAGGTCGACCTCGAGCTCCGCGGCGGCGGCGCGCTCCTCGGCACGCGCCAGTCCGGGATCTCCGACCTCCGCTTCGCGCACGTCGTCCGCGACCGCGAGCTGCTCGAGCGGGCGCGGGCCGCCTCGCGCGAGGTCGGCCCGGGCCTGCTCCAGGAAGCTGTCGACGAGCTCTTCGCCGAGGTCGAGCCGGAGACGCTCGCGTGACCCTCTTGCGCCGCCTGCTGCGGCGCCGCCGCCCGCCGGCGGAGAGCCAGGCGGAGCGGCTGCACCGCGTGTACGTGGAGACCGCGGCGCAGGTGCGCGAGCTCCGCCGCGCCGCCTAGCCCACCGCCAGGTTGAAGCCCTGGACGATCTCCTCGAGGTCGTCCGCCGTGCCCGCGAGCTGCTCCGCCGCCGCGGCGATCTCCTGCGTCGACGCGCTCGTCTCCTGCGTCGATGCTGAGACCTGCTGCGCGGAGGCGGACGACTGCTCGGCCACCGCTGCGAGCTCGGAGGTCGCCGCCGCCATCTGCTCGATCCGCGACGCGATCTCCGAGACGCGCTCGCCGATGGCGGTGAACGCGCTCCGCGCGTCCTCGACGACGGTCGTCCCCTCCTCGGTCAGCTTCACGCTCCGCTCGACGACCGCGACCGTCTCGGCGGTGCCCTGCTGGATCTCGGCGATCAGCCCCGAGATCGTCGTCGCCGCCTGCTGCGACCCCTCGGCGAGCTTGCGCACCTCCTCGGCCACGACCGCGAAGCCGCGGCCCTGCTCGCCCGCGCGGGCCGCCTCGATCGCGGCGTTGAGCGCGAGGAGGTTGGTCTGCGACGCGATGCCGCTGATCGTCTCGACGATCCCGCCGATCTGCTCCGACTTCGTCGCGAGCTCGCCCATCGAGGCACTCGCCGCGGTCGAGGACTCGCGGACGGCCTCCATCGCCCCGGTCGCGCGGGACGCCGACTCGACGCCCTGGTCCGAGGTCGTCCGCGCCTCGGCGGCCGCGGCCGCCGCGTCCTCGGCGGTCTGCTTGACGTCCTCCACCATCCGCACCTGCCGCTCCGCCCCCTGCGCGACGTCCGAGACCGCGCCGGCGATCTCCGTCACGGCCGTGCTCGTCTGGCCGGTCGAGGTCGTGAGCTGGCCCGAGGCGGCGCGCAGGCTCTCGAGCGTCCGCGCGATCCCCTCGAGCGGCACCTTCACCAGCGCCTTGAGATCCTGGCCCTTGTCCGAGAGGTCGAGATCGTGGCTCTCGACGGAGACGCGCGTCAGGTCGACGCCCATCGTCTCGAACGTGTCGAAGTAGAACGCCTCGACGATCGCCTGCATGTCGGCGAGCATCACGACGATGAGCGCGCGCTCGGTGCGGCTGCGGATGTCCGGGCGGTGGGGGTAGCGCCGGCGCAGGTACTTCCGCACGAGGTCGAAGTAGAGCGCGTAGCTCCCGATGTACCACTTGATCGGGAGGTCGATGGTGTTGTGCAGGCGTCCCACCTTGAGGCGGTTCTCGAAGTACTCGACGCCGAAGTGCCCGCCCGAGGCGGCCTCGCGGAAGATCCCGCGGAAGTAGCCGGCCTGCGCGGCCTCGAGCCCGCGGCGAAGGTCGTCGAGCGACCGGCCCGACCGAGACGCGTACGCGGCGAAGAACGCGCGGGTCGGCGCGAACGCGAACTGGTGGTCGTAGAACTCCTTCGCCAGGCGGTCTGCGGCGCGGTCCGCCCAGCGCGAGGTGCGCTTCAGGACGGCCACGTCGCGGGCGTCGAGCCGCATGAACTGCCGGCGGTGCGCGACGTTCGTCTCGTTGAGACGGTAGAGGCTTGCCAGGGTTCCCATCGGGGCTCCTCCGATCGAGGGACGCAGAATTGGCCTGCCGTGCGGCCCCTTTGTCGCCCGCTCGCCCGAACCCTCCATGATGAGTAGTGCCCGTGCAGAGGCGGCCACCCATGCCGTAAAAGGGGTTGTTGTGTCTTCAAATGACCCGAGAGAGGCACGCGCCGCCGGGCTGCTCTACGTCTTCGCCGCCGGGCTGACGTTCGTCGCGCTGCTCGTGCCGGGCGCGAAGGAGCACCAGGGCACCGGGGTCTTCCTGATGGCGGCGCTCGGCCTCGCGTTGGGCGTCGGGACGTTCTTCCTCGCGCCGGGGGCGCCGGAGTGGTACCGCCGCTTCTCGCCGCTCGCCGGGATCGGGCTCGTGACCGGCCTCCTCGCCACGAGCCACGCGAACCTCTACGGGCTCTTCTACTTCTGGATCCTCGCGTTCGTCGCCCACTCCTTCCGGCCGCGGCTCGCGATCGCGTACGCCGTTCTGACCGCCGGCGTCCAGGCCGGCGCGCTCCTGACGTTCCGCATGGACGGTCTGCAGCCGACGGACTGGGCGATCGTGATGGCGACGCTCGGCTTCCCGCTCGTGATGATCGGGTGGCTGCGGTCGAGCGCGCGCGCGGCCGACGAGCGCTTCCGGCTCGTGCTCGAGGCGGCGCCGGACGGCGTCCTCATCGTCGACGACGAGGGTCGGATCGCGCACGTCAACGCGCAGCTCGAGTCGCTGCTCGGATACGACCGCTCGGAGCTGGTGGGGGAGATGGTCGAGCGGCTGATGCCGGCCTCGCTCGCGGGAGCGCACGTCCGCCTGCGCGAGGGATTCACGTCGCGGCCGCACGCCCGCGCGATGGGGCCGGGCCGGACGCTGATGGCGGTGCGGCGCGACGGGGAGGAGCTGCCCGTCCAGATCAGCCTCAGCCCGATGCGCGTAGGCGGGCGGCAGTTCGTGATCGCGAGCCTCCGCGACGACACGCTCCGCCGCGCCACGGAGCTCGAGCGCGAGCGCCTGCTCGCCGCCGAGCGCCGCGCCCGTCGCGAGGTGGAGGCGCTCCGGGACGAGCTGGCGCGTGCCGCGGCGACCGACGGGCTGACCGGGCTCCTGAACCGGCGCCAGGTGGACGCCGTCGCGGCCGAGCTGATCGAGCTGCACAGCCGGAACGGGCGGCCGCTCGCGTGCCTGATGGTCGACCTCGACGACTTCAAGGCCGTCAACGACCGCTTCGGCCACGCGACCGGCGACACCGTCATCCGCGCCGCCGCCGAGCGCTTGGCGGGCTTCCTCCGCCACTCGGACGTCGTCGGCCGCTACGGCGGCGACGAGTTCGTCGTCCTCCTGCCGGAGACGGACGCGTTCAACGCGAGGGGGCTCGCCGACAAGATCGAGCGCCTCTTCGACGAGCCGCTCGGCGGGTTCGTCGTCGGCGCGACGGTCGGCTCGGCCGCGTGGCGGCCCGCGATGACGAGCCCGGCGGCGCTCTACGCCGCGGCGGACGCCCGTCTCTACCGCAGGAAGGCGTCCGGCGGTGCCCTCCGGGAGAAGGCGGGCGCGAATTGACCAGTTTGAACTAGTCGCACCGACCCATTCGGGCTAGTCGTCCCGCACCGCCCCGCCGCAAGACTCACCTCACCAGATGTCAGCCGCCCCCCAGACCGAGCACGTCCAGCGCCGCACCGACCCGGCCTTCCTCCCGATGGCCGCCATCGACGGCGACCTGGTCGTCCGCAGCTGGACGGATGCGATGGCCGAGCTCACCGGAGTCGAGGAGCACCAGGCGCTCGGCAGGAAGTGCTACGAGGTGCTCAGGCTCGAGGCCGACGGGCAGCCGCTCTGCGGGCCGTCGTGCGCGCTCGTCCGGGCGCTGCAGGAGCGCGCGCTCCCGACGATCCGGCGCGTGACGATGCCGAACGGGAAGGGGCGCCGCCGCTCCTACTCGATGATCACCTTCGGCGCCGAGTGCCCGGACCGGGGCGAGGTGATGATGCACGCGTTCCAGACCGCGACCGGCACCGACGAGCCGCCCGCGAGGCAGGGGCCGCGCGTCCGCCTCACGGCGCGCCAGCTCGAGGTCCTGCGCATGCTCGACCGGGGCCTGATGTCGAAGCAGATCGCGGTCGAGCTCGGCATCTCGAAGCACACGGTCGACAACCACGTGCAGGCGATCAACAAGATCCTGCGCGTCCCGTCTCGCATCAGCGCCCTCAGCCGCGCCCGCGAGCTTGGCCTGCTCTAGCCCCGGTCTCGAACCCGATGATGAGTTCTGGTCATTGGCCGGAACGGCTCATTCGAAAAGGATGCGACCCGAGCCCTTGGAGAGCATCTCGCTGCATCCGGTCGTGCCCCGCAGGTCCGTCTTCGTCGTCAGGGAGGTCCTGACGCCGCTGGCCTGGGCGGGCACCGGGCTGGGCCTCACGCTCGGCTCGCTCTTCTGGGACGCCGAGGAGGTGCTCGGCCTCAGCGCCATCGTCGCGGTCGTCCTGATCGCCGTCTGGCGGTTCGCCTCGGTCGTCGCGGCGGCCCGGCTGACGACGCTCCTGGACGCGGTCGACGGCAGCGTGCTCCAGCTCGACGTCCGCGGGCGGATCGTCGCCGCCAACCACAGCGCCGCGGAGATGTTCGGCTACCGACGCCGGCGCGACCTCGTCGGCCTCCACGTCGGGACGCTCGTCGTCGAGATCAGCCGCCCCGCGCCGGGCCGCTTCGAGCGCACGGGCGTGACGACGAGCGGCAGGACGTTCCCGTTGGAGGTGAGCATCGCCTCGGTCGAGGGCGGCTACGTCGTGCTCGGACGGGACGCGACCCTCTCGAAGCTCCGCGAGCGCGCCGACCTCGACTCGCGCCGCCGGGTCCGGCACGCGATGCGGAAGCGCACGGCGCAGTTTCGGATGGAGAAGAAGCGGCTCGAGGAGTCGCAGGTCGAGATGCTCCACCGGCTCGCGCGCGCGGGCGAGTACCGCGACGAGGACACGCACCGGCACACCGAGCGCGTCGGCGAGCTCGCCAGCCGGATCGCGCTCGAGCTCGGCTGCGACGAGGAGTGGGTGCGCCTGCTCCGTCTCGCCGCGCCGCTCCACGACCTCGGCAAGCTCGGCATTCCGGACGGGATCCTCTACAAGCGCGGCGCGCTGACGCCGGCGGAGTGGGCGCGGGTGCGCCGCCACACGCTCGACGGCGCGCGCCTGCTCGGCGACGGGACGAGCGAGGCGATCCGCCTCGCCGAGGAGATCGCGCTCTCGCACCACGAGCACTGGGACGGCAGCGGCTACCCGTTCGGCCTGGCGGGCGAGGCGATCCCGCTGTCCGGCCGGATCGTCGCCGTCGCCGACTCGTTCGACGCGCTCACACACCACCGGCCGTACAAGGAGGCGTGGTCGGTCGACTGCGCGATGGCGCTGGTGCGGGAGGAGCGAGGCCGCCGCTTCGACCCGGACGTCGTCGACGCGTTCGCCCGGATCCGCAGCGGCGACCTCCTGGACGCGCTGCTCCCGAAGGCCGAGGACCTGCGCAGGCTCAGGCTCGTGCTCGAGAGCCCGGATGGTGCGGATGCAGATCTGGGATCAGCCCGCGCCGCCGGCCTTCGATGACGGCTTCGAGCCGCGAGTGGACGGAGAGCCTCCGCAGCAACCCCCTGATGTGGTTGCGGACGGTCTCCGTCGACAGATGAAGCCGCTCGGCGATCTGGTCGGTCGAGAAGCCCAGCCCCAGTAGCTCGAGCATCTCGAGCTGGCGGGGCGTCAGCTCGTGCTGTGCGCCGGTCGCCGGCAGCGGCTGGTCGACCTCGGTGATCCCGAACACGCCGACGATGCGCCTGCCGCTGCGGAGGGCGACGACGTGGGCGTTCACCGGCAGGTGCTCGCCGGATGGAGTCACGACCGTGAGCCGAACGGCCGCCTTGCGCGCCGTCCCGAGCCGCACCTTCGCGAACTCGATGCGCGCCGTCGGCTGGCTCGCCGCCGTGACCGGGTGGAAGATCTTCTGGCCGCGGGTGTCGCCGAAGAGCTCCTGCGCCCGCTCGTTCTGCCACTGGATCACGCCGTTGGCGTCGGTGATCCAGGCCGGCAGGTCGATCGTGTCGAGGGCGTGATTCAGGTCGGCGCCCATCCACTCGGCCACCTCCGCCGCCGGAGCGCGGCGGGCGGCCCGATGCAGCCGCCCGCCGAGGTGAAGGGCCCTCTCAGCCATGCGTGACAGGCTTCGGGAAGACCCGGCGCACGCGCTCGTCGAGCTCGCCTGCGACCTTGCGAAGCTCGATCGCGTAGCCGATCTCGGTGATGCCGGACACGAGCGCGAACGCCCCGATCAGGGCCAGCAGCGCGATCGCGCCGGCACCGGGCTTCGCGAACATCACGACGCCGAACGCGGCGGTGATCATGCCGCTGAGCAGCAGCAGCAGCGAGCGGCCGCCGCTGATCGGGAGCGCGAACGCCGCGCCCATCTGCGCCACGCCGAACGCGATCGCGAGCGCCGCGATGGCGTAGAGCAGGCCGACCGCCGAGAGGTTCGGCCAGACCAGCACGGCAACGCCCGCAGCCAGGCAGATCAGGCTCTGAAGCAGGAGCCAGGCCCGGTCGCTGCCCTTCATCGGGGTGTTGAAGGCGGACACGAACGTGATGGAGCCCATCACGAGCGCGTACGCGCCGAACAGCGCGATCAGCACGCTGAGGCCGATGTTCGGCCACACGAGGATCGTGACGCCGAACGCGATCGAGGCGACGCCGGTCAGGGCGATCATCCGCCAGATCCGGGCGATCCTCTTCTCGCTCTCCTGGATGGTGGTCTCGGGATCGAACATGTGCTTCCTCCTCCTGGTCAACGCAACTTGGCGGACAGCTCGTCCGCCCTCTCCTCGAGCTCGTCGCGGGCGGCCGCGAGTCGCTCCCTCTGCTCCTGCCACGCCATCGCCGGGGCCTCGCGGGCCTCGGCGAGGTGCTCGTCCACGGCGATCCGCCTGCGGCGGACGTCGCCGATCGCCGTCTCTGCCTGCTCCCGTGCCTTCCACGCCCGGACGGCGGCGGTGGTCTGCAGCCGCTCGAGGTAGGTGTCCCAGCCGTGGAGCTCGGCCGCGACCGAGGCCATGAACCTGTCCCTGTCCTCGGAGAGGTCGGCGGTGAGCGCATGCTCGGCCACCTCGATCCTCGTCGCGAGCCGGCCGAGTCTCTCCTCGGCCTCCTCGGGAGCGAGGCGGACGACGGCGCGGGCAGCCTCCTCCTCTCGCCGCAGCGCGGCGAGGTGACGCCGGATCCGCGGGCTCGTGTTCCCGTTCGCCTCGTAGCGGGCGCGGGCTTCGAGCACCGCGATGCGGTCGCCCAGTTCGGCAAGCCGCTCGCGCAGCGTCGTGGTGGACATTCCGTGCCTCCTTCGTACTTCGGGACGGCACGACTGTCGCTCTCGCCGCTGCCAGCGCTCTGCCAGCGACGGCCGCGGGGCTGCCAGGCTCCTAGGTGAGCGCGGCCAGGGCCTCGAGGCCGGCGGCGGCTGCGTCGCCCGGGTTCCCGCCGAGCGCGACGGTGAGGATCTCGCGGGCCTGGTGCGGCCGCCGCGACTGCGACCACGCGAGGACCTCCCGGAAGAGCCGCTCGGCGCCCGGGGCGTCTCCCTCGGCGGCGAGCACGCGGGCGAGCGTCGAGCGCGCGTACGCGCCGGCCCACTGCGCGTCGGCCGCGTCCGCGAGCTCGAGCGCCTGCTGCAGCAGCTCCCTCGCGCCCGTGGCGTCGCCCGCGTCGAGCGCCATCGCAGCGAGCCGCGCGAGCGCGTACGCGGCGTGGTCGTCGAAGCCGATCCGCCGTCCGGCCTCGACGGCGCGCTCGTAGCGCTCTCTCGCCGCGGCCGCGTCCCCCGCGTGCTCGGCGAGCCAGCCCTCGACCAGGAGCACCGGGCCGAGCCACGGCTCGTAGTCGAGAGCCTCGGCATGGCGCCGGACCGAGGCGGCGGCCGCCACGACTCCCGGCACGTCGCCGGCGAGCGCCAGGGCGGTCACGAACATGAGGCCGTTCGCACCGGCTGTCCAGTGGTCGCCCGCCGCCTCGAGCGTGGCCGCCGCATCGCTCGAGAGCGCCATCCCGCGGGCGGGGTCGCCCGCCTGCGCGGCCGCGAGCCCGAGCGTCATCTGCGCGAACCCGAGCTGCGAGGGCGGCGCGCCCGTCTCGGCCAGCCGAAGGCCGGCCTCGCCCGCCTCGAGCGCGGCGTCGAGGTCGTGCTCCTCGGTCGCGAGGTAGGAAAGGGCGGCGAGGAGCTCGACGCGCATGTCGACGGGGCCCTCGTCGCCTGTCGCCTCTCGCGCCTGGTCGAGGAAGCGGCGGCCCTCGGACACGCGCTCGACGAGCGCGAAGAACCAGCCGAGCGTGCCGAGCCGCACGGCGACTCCCGGGTCGGGCGCATCCCGCGCGCAGTCGAGCGCCGCCCAGAGGTTCTGCGTCTCGAGCGCGAGGCGGTTCCGCCAGCGCCGCCAGCCGGAGCCGCGCAGCCCGCTTCTCGCAGCGTCGGCGAGCTCGGCGAAGTATTCGGCGTGACCCTTGCGTGTCGCGTCCAGGGCGCCCGCCGCCGCGAGCTGCCCGAGGACGTACTCGCGGATCGTGTCGAGCAGGTCGTAGCGCGAGTCGCCGCCGGGAAAGGAGACCGAGACGACCGACTTGTCGACGAGCGCGCCGAGGAGATAGGTCACCGTCGCCTCGTCGAGCCCGTGCCGGACGCCGGCGGCCACGAGCGACGGCAGCGATGCGCCGCCGCGGTGCACGGCGAGCTGCTGGAGGAGCGTCTTCTCGTCCGCGTGCAGAAGGTCGTAGCTCCAGCCGACGAGCTCGCCGAGCGCCGAGCCCACCGGGTTCGGCGGCGCGCCCTCCTCGAGCATCGCCAGGCGCCGGTCGAGCACGGAGACGAGCTCGCCGAGCCCGAGGACGTTCGTGCGCGCGGCGACGAGCTCGATCGCGAGCGGCAGGCCCTCGACGCGGCGGGCGATCTCCGCGGCGAGCGCCGCGTCGTCGTCGTCCGGCTCGAAGCCGGGCCTCGCCGCCCGGGCGCGCTCGAGGAAGAGAGCGGCGGCGTCGTCTCCGAGCGGGTCGACGCGCTGGCGCGCCTCGCCGGGGAGGTGGAGCACCTCGCGGCTCGTCGCCAGGACGCGGACGGCGGGGCACTCCGCGAGCAGGGTCGAGGTCACGCGCGTCGCGCCTTCCAGCCCGTGCTCGCAGGCGTCGAGGATGACGACGGCGTCGCTGTCGCGCAGACGCGACGCGACGCGCGCGAGCGGGTCCGCGCCGCGCACGTCGAGCGCGTCCGCCAGCAGCCGCGCGACGGCGTCGGGGCCGCCCGAGCCCGCGAGCTCGACGAGCCAGACGCCGCCGGCGACGTCGAGCGCCCGCCCGGCCTCGAGCGCGAGCCGGCTCTTCCCGACGCCGGGCGGCCCGACGAGCGTCACGAGCCGGTGCTCGCGCAGCAGCTCCAGCAAGCGGGCGAGCTCGCCCTCGCGGCCGACGAACGAGGTCGCGGAGGCAGGGAGGTTGCCGCGACGGGCCGCTGCGGCGGCGGGCGCGGCGATCCCGGGATCGTGGGCGAGGATCGCGTCCTGGAGCCGCCGGAGCTCCGGCCCGGGCTCGAGCCCGAGCTCCTCGTCGAGGACGCGCCGCGCCTCCTGGAAGGCCTCGAGCGCGTCGGCCTGGCGCCCGCTGCGGTAGAGCGCGAGCATGAGCTGGCCCCAGAGCCGCTCGCGGAACGGGCTCTCCTCGAGCGCCTGCCGGACGGCGGCGACGACGTCGGCGTGGTCGCCGAGCGCGAGCGCGACGTCGAACCGCTGCTCGAGGGCGTCCAGCCGGAGCGTCTCGAGCCGGCGCGCCTCCGCCGCGAACCAGTCCGTCGCAGCGAGCCCCTGGAGCGCGGCGCCGCGCCAGAGCGCGAGCGCGGACTCGACGGAGCGGCCGGCGACGCGCGGGTCGCCGTCGCGCAGCGCGGCGCGGGCCTCTTCGAGCAGCTCCTCGAACTGGAGCGCGTCGACCGTCGCCGCCCCGAGCGCGTAGCCGTCGGTCGATCCGACGATCGCGTCCGCGCCGAGCTCCGCGCGGAGCCGGGCGACGTGGTGGTGGAGGGCGTTCCGCGGCGCCGAGGGGACGTCTTCGCCCCACAGGCCGTCGACGAGGGCGTCGACCGAGATCGCGCGCCCCTCGCGCAGCGCCAGCATCGCCAGAAGCGCCTGCCGCTTCGAGCCGCCGACGTCCGCTGCGCGGCCGCCGGCGCGCACCTCGAACGGGCCGAGCACCCTGATTTCCAGCGGATTCGTCATGTGCCCTCCGCAACGAGTGTTGCACGGCAGCGCGGGCTACGCGAATGGCAGAGCCGTGGCAGAGCGACCGCTCAGGCTCCGGGCCATGAACACTTCCGACGACACCCAGCAGCGGCCTGACGGCCGCAACGACGGGAACCAGCAGGGCGCCAACCTCGGCTGGCGCACGATCGCGTTCTTCGTCGGTCTCCTGATCCTCAACTACGTCCTCGCCGCCGCCTTCTACGCGTCGACCGCGAAGCCGCGCGTCACCATCCCCTACAGCCCGAACTTCCTGACGCAGGTCCGCGCCGACAACGTCAAGAGCATCACGGCGCAGGAGGCCGCCGTCGACGGCACCCTCAAGCATGCGATCTGGTGGCCGGTCGGCAACGGCAAGCTCATCACGACGACCGAGTTCTCGACCTGGATCCCGCAGTTCGCGGGCGGCCAGCGCCTCGACAACCTCCTCCAGCAGCACCACGTCGTCGTCACCGCGGAGGCGCCCGCCGGGACGCCGTGGTGGGAGACGCTCTTCGTCGGCCTCCTCCCGACGCTCCTCTTCTTCGGCCTCTGGTACGCGGTCATGAAGAAGTACGGCGGCCAGGCCGGGGGCATGTTCTCCTTCGGCCAGGCCAAGGCCAAGAAGTACGAGCCGACGAGCGAGAAGGTCACCTTCGACGACGTCGCCGGCATCGACGAGGCCAAGCAGGAGCTCACCGAGGTCGTCGACTTCCTCAAGGACCCCGAGAAGTACCGCAAGCTCGGCGCACACATCCCGCGCGGCGTCCTGCTGACGGGCGACCCCGGCACCGGCAAGACGCTGCTCGCGAAGGCGGTCGCCGGCGAGGCCGACGTTCCGTTCTTCTCGATGTCGGCGTCCGAGTTCGTCGAGATGATCGTCGGCGTCGGCGCCAGCCGCGTCCGCGACCTCTTCGCCCAGGCGAAGGCGGCCGCCCCGTCGATCATCTTCATCGACGAGATCGACGCGATCGGGCGCTCGCGCAGCTCCGGCTCGTACAGCGGTGGCAACGACGAGCGCGAGCAGACGCTGAACCAGATCCTCACCGAGATGGACGGCTTCGACTCCGGGACGGGCGTGATCGTGCTGGCCGCCACCAACCGACCAGACGTGCTGGACCCCGCCCTGCTGCGGCCCGGCCGCTTCGACCGTCGCGTGACCGTGCAGCCGCCGGACAAGAACGGCCGCGAGGCGATCCTGAAGGTGCACACCCGCGGGGTGCCGCTGGCGTCGGACGTGGAGATTCGCGCCATCGCGGGCATGACGCCGGGCCTGGTGGGCGCGGACCTGCGCAACCTGGTGAACGAGGCGGCACTGCTGGCGGCGCGGCGCAACGAGGACCGGGTGCACGAGAAGGACTTCCTGGACGCCCTGGAGAAGCTGGTGCTGGGCCCGGCCCGCAACCTGTTCATGGCGCCGGACGAGCGCGAGCGGGTGGCGTACCACGAGGGCG
>JAFAIV010000410.1 GCA_019236545.1 Actinomycetota bacterium
TTCGCGTCGCCCGGGCCGAAGCCGCGCCGGGCGAGCCCTTCCGCCACCTCGTCGTCGTCCTCGAACGCGTAGACGACCCGCGCGTCCGGCTCGTCGAGGATCTCCTCCAGCAGCTCGCGCCGGTCGTCCCGGACGTCGAAGTCCAGCGTCCCGTCCGACATCTTCAGCCACGACCACGCGACCACCGAGCCGCCCTCTTCCCAGAGCCGGATCCGCCACTCCCGCTCCCGGCCCTCGTGGCAGCGGAACCCCCATGCGAGGTCGCCGACGTGCCAGGCGGCGCGGCGCCCGACCCGCCGCCGCTGCTCGACCGCGAGCTCCTGCATCGCGCGGACGTCCTCGTAGCCGCGCCAGGGGCGCGATGCGATGATCGAGGCCATGGGCCGATCGTATGCGGAGCTCGAGGTCGGGGCCGTCTACCGCTCGCGGCGCGCGCGAACCGTGCTCGACGCCGACAACGTCTGGTTCACGCTCCTGACGATGAACACGAACCCGATCCACTTCGACGCCGAGTACGCGGCGACGACCGAATGGGGCCGGCCGCTCGTCGACTCGACGTTCACGCTCGCGCTCGTCACCGGCCTGTCCGTGGAGGACGTGTCCGAGAACGGCGGCGTCAACCTCGGCTGGGACGAGGTGCGGCTGCTGAAGCCCGTCTTCGCGGGCGACACGATCCGCGCCGAGACGGAGGTGCTCTCGAAGCGCGAGTCGCAGTCGCGTCAGGGCTTCGGGATCGTGCGCGTGCGGACGCGCGGGCTGAACCAGCGCGACGAGGTCGTGATCGCGTTCGAGCGCGCGATCATGCTGCCGCTCTAGCCCGCGGGAGGCCAGGCGCCGGCGCGATAGACCTGCCCCTCGAGCGGCCGCCCGAGTACGCCCTCCAGCCACTCCGCGACGGCGGTGAGCGCGTCGAGGTCGACGCCGGTCTCGATGCCTTCGCTCTCGAGGAGGAAGACGAGATCCTCGGTCGCGACGTTGCCGGTCGCGCGCGGGGAGAACGGGCAGCCGCCGGTGCCGCCGACGCTCGCGTCGAGGACGCGGGCCCCCGCGTCGAGCGCGGCGAGGCAGTTCGCGTAGCCGGTGTTGCGGGTGTTGTGGCCGTGGAAGCCGTCGACGCCCGTGCGCTCGACGAGCGCGCGCACCTGCGAGGGCGTGGCGACGCCGATCGTGTCCGCGAGCACGACCTCGGCCCGGCCAGAGAAGCGCGCCGCGAGGTCGGCGACGACGCCGGGATCGACGCGGCCCTCGAACGGGTCGCCGAATGCCGTCGAGATCGTCACCGTCGCCGGCGTCTCCCGCGCCGCGGCGAGGATCGCCTCCGCGCGCAGGACCGCCTCCTCGAGCGAGGCGTTGCCGTTCCGCCGGTTGAAGGTCTCGGTGGCGGCGAAGGTGACGTCGACGCGGTCGAGGCCGGTCGCGGCGAAGCGCTCCCAGCCCTTCTCGTTGAGGACGAGGCCCGCGTACTCGACCCCCGGACGGCGGTGGATGCGCTCGACGACCTCCTCCGCGCCGGCCATCTGCGGGACGCGGTCGTCGCGGACGAAGCTGACCGCCTCGATCCGCCGCAGGCCGGTCCCGGCGAGCCTGTCGACGAGCTCGGCGCGTGTCTCCGGGGCGAGCCGGTCGGGCTCGTTCTGGAGGCCGTCGCGCGGCCCGACGTCGCAGACGGTCACCTGCACGGACACGAGCCTAACGGCGTAGCCTGGAGTCGATGCATCCGTCGGCGTCGTTCAGCGCGACGATTCGCGTGCGGGTCCCCGACCTCCCGGGCGCGTTCGCCAAGCTCGCCGCCGCGATCGGCGAGGCGGGCGGCTCCCTCGGCGCGATCGACCTCGTCCGCGTCGAGCGGAAGCACAAGATCCGCGACGTCAACGTCCTCGCCGACGACGAGCGGCACCTCGACGCGATCGTCGACGCGGTCCGCGGCGTCGAGGGGATCGAGGTCGTCAACGTCAGCGACCGCGTCTTCCTCGCCCACCTCGGCGGGAAGCTCGAGGTGCGGTCGCGGCGCGAGCTGAAGACGCGCGACGACCTCTCGATGGTCTACACGCCCGGCGTCGCGCGGGTCTCGCGCGCGATCGCCGACGACCACGAGAAGGCCTGGAACCTGACGATCAAGCGGAACACGGTCGCCGTCGTCAGCGACGGGACGGCGGTGCTCGGGCTCGGCGACATCGGCCCGGAGGGCGCGCTGCCGGTCATGGAGGGCAAGGCCGTCCTGTTCAAGGAGTTCGCGGACGTGGATGCGTTCCCGATCTGCCTCGCGACGAAAGACCCGGACGAGATCGTGCGGACGGTCGAGGCGATCGCGCCGGTCTTCGGCGGCATCAACCTCGAGGACATCTCCGCGCCGCGTTGCTTCGAGATCGAGCGCCGGCTGCGCGAGCGCCTCGACATCCCGGTCTTCCACGACGACCAGCACGGGACGGCGATCTGCGTCCTCGCGGCGCTGCTGAACGCGCTACGCGTCGTCGGGAAGCGGCTCGAGGACGTCCGCGTCGTCACGACCGGCGTCGGCGCCGCGGGGATGGCGGTGACGCGGATCGTCCTCGAGGCGGGCGCGACCTGGATCGTCGGCTGCGACGAGGGCGGCGCGATCTTCCGCGGGCGCGAGGGCCTGAACGAGGCGAAGGCCGAGTACGCGGAGATCACGAACCCGGAGAACCTGCGCGGGACGGCGGACGAGCTCCTCGCCGGCGCCGACGTCTTCATCGGCCTCTCGGTACCGGGCGCGATCCACGCGGACGCCGTCCGCACGATGGCGCCGCGCGCGATCGTCTTCGCCCTCGCCAACCCGAACCCGGAGGTCGTCCCGGAGGAGATCGAGGACGCGGCCGAGGTGATCGCGACCGGGCGGAGCGACTACCCGAACCAGATCAACAACGTGCTCGCGTTCCCCGGCGTCTTCCGCGGCGCGCTCGACGTGCGGGCGACGACGATCAACTCCGACATGGAGGTCGCGGCCGCGCGGGCGATCGCGGCGACGATCGCCGACGACGAGCTCTCCGCGGACTACATCGTCCCGAGCGTGTTCAACAGGGCCGTCGCGCCCGCCGTGGCCGCTGCCGTCTCCGAGGCTGCCGAGCGCACAGGGGTCGCGCGTAGGGCGCAGCCTCCCGCGCCCACGACGCCGTTGCTTCCGTAGTTCCCCGCACGACGCTTCCGCGCCGCGGCCGATGCTCTTCGGTGGCCTCCGCCGCACGATGGCCGCATGGTGAGCGTCAAGCATCTGAAGCAGGAGCTGCCCGTGCCCTTCGAGACCGCCCGCGTCGCAGACGCGATGAGCCCCGGCGTCATCAGCTGTCCGCCTGAGACGCCGCTCCGCGTCGTCGCGCGGATGATGGCGACCTTCAATGTCCATTCGGTCTTCGTCTTCGAGCATCAGGACGAGGACGACGAGGCGAGCCAGCTCTGGGGCGTCGTCTCCGACCTCGACCTGGTGGCGGCGTCGCAGCGCGACGTCGACGGCCAGACGGCCGGGATGGCGTCGGTGACGCCGATCGTGACGGTCGCCTCGGACGCGCCGCTCACGGTGGCGGCGGAGCGGATGGCGCAGCACGGCGTCGCGCATCTCGCGGTGCTCGACCCGCTGTCGCGCCGGCCGATCGGCGTGATCTCGACGCTCGACATCGCGCGCTCGCTCGCGGCCGACCACGGCCCGCGCGAGACGTTCCCGAGCGCGTAGCCGGCTAGCGCGTCCCGAGCTCCATCCGCAGGAGGCGCGGGATCTGCGCGCCCGCGCGTGCGGCGAGCGTGGCGCGGCGACCGTCCTCCTCCGCCGCCTCGACCGTCATGATCGACCAGCGGACGAGCCCGCCGCCCAGACGGCGCCACGGCTCCGGCGGCAGCGACGGGACACGGCGCGTCGCGAGCGGCAGCCGCGCCCATTCGTCGTCCTGACGCAGGACGAGCGACGCGAGGATCTTGCCGCCGAGCCAGCTCGGCCCGACCCCGTGACCCGAGTAGCCGGCGCCGTAGTGGATGCGCGTGCCCGGCTTCGTGCGGAAGAACGGGAGATGGTCGGCCGAGACGTCGATCGGCCCGCCCCACGCGCGCTCGACACGCGCCTCCGCGAGCCCCGGCAGCAGGCGCCGCAGCCCGGCCTCCGCGCGCTCGGCGGTCGGCAGGTCGCCGGAGAAGCGCTCATCGACCCGGCCGCCGAAGCCGATCGGCCCGGAGCCGCTCCCCATGAGGACGCGGCCGTCGTTCGTGGTGCGGAAGTAGTGGATGAACATGCGCCCGTCGGTGATCGCCTCACCGCCGGTCCAGCCGATCTCCTCGAGCAGCTCCGGCACCGGCTCCGTCAGCACGACGTAGGAGCCGAAGTTCGTCAGGCTGCGCCCGGCCGGCTTCCACCCGGTCAGCGCGGCGTTCATCGCGAGGACGATCTCGGGCGCGCGCACGGCGCCGTCGGCCGTGAGCACCTCGCCGTTCCGGACGCGCCGCACCGGCGTCCCCTCGTGCA
>JAFAIV010000028.1 GCA_019236545.1 Actinomycetota bacterium
GGCAGCCCGTTCGTCTCGACCGCCACGCCGGTCTCCAGCGCGACCTCGAAGACCACGTCGAGGTCGAGCGCGTTCGGCGGCCGGTGGTTGAGGATCCGGCCCTTCGGGTGGCTGAGGCAGCGGACCGCCGGGTGCCGCATCGCCTCGGTGACCCGCTTCGTCAGCTCCGGCCCGGGCAGCCGCTGGCCGGCGTGCAGGGAGAGCTGCACCCAGTCGAGCTCGCCGAGGACGTCGTCCGGCAGGTCGAGCGAGCCGTCGGCCCGGATGTCGCACTCCGTCCCGCGGAGAACGCGGAACGGCGCCAGCTCCTCGTTCGCGGCGGCGATCTCCTCCGCCTGGCGGCGGAGCGCGTCGGCGTCTAGGCCCGGCACGACGCGGACGTTCGGCGTGTGGTCGCAGATCGCGACGTACTCGTAGCTCCGGTCGCGCGCCGCCATCGCCATCTCGAGAACCGTTGCCTTCCCGTCCGACCACGTCGTGTGGACGTGGAGGTCGCCGCGGATATCGGTGATATCCAAGAGATATCCATCTGGTACACGAGCCGTCGTCTCGCGCAGTTCGGGCGGGACGAACGGCAGCCCCAGCCGGGCGTAGACCTCCTCCTCGGACGGTGCCTCCGGCAGTTCTCCAAGCGAGTCGACGTACGCCCTCGAGCCGGTCGCGCGCAGCAGCTCCGTCCCGTAACCATGCGGCTCCGCCACGATCAGCTCGACGGAGATGCCGTCGACTGTGATGCCGAGCGCGTGGCGCTTGTCGCGCTCGAGAACCGCGACGACGGCGGGATGCGCGGCGAAGCGGTCGACGCCGTCGGCTCGTATGCCGACGATACACAACTCATATATCAGTTCCGTACCACGCCGAAGCTCGCCCGCGACCTCACCTCCGACGGCGTCGGCGATCTCCCGGGCGAGGGCCTCGGCCCGGTTGCGGGTGAGGCCTCGCCGCGGACGGCGGCCGTCGTCGGCGAGCGCCGCGAGGATCTTCCGCTCGGTCTCCGGCCCGACGCCGCGCGCGTCGCGCAGCCGTCCGGCGTCGGCGGCGGCTCGCAACTCCGCGACGGAGCGGAGGCCGAGCTCCCTCCCGAGCGAGACCAGCCGCCGCGGCCCGAGGCCGAGGTAGCGGCCGAGCGCGACGAGCTCCGGCGCCACCTCGCGCTCGAGCTCGTCGAGCTCCGCGATCCGTCCCGTCTCGACGAGCTCGCGGAGCCGCTTCTCGATGCTCGGTCCGATGCCCCGGAGCTCGCGGGCGCGGCCGGCCGCGACCAGCTCGGCGACCGGCGCCTTCGTGGCGCCGATCAGGTCGGCGGCGCGGCGGTAGGCGCGGACGCTGTAGCCCCCGGCGCCGGAGAGGTCGAGCAGAGCGGCGTACGCCTCGAGAGCCTGGGCGAGGTCGGCATTGTCCACGCCGGTAGTGTCTGCCCGATGCCGACGGTCGTGATCCCCTTCGCAGGAGCGCAGGGCAAGACGCGGCTTCACAGCTCGTCCCGCGTCCGCCGCGAGCTGTCGCTGGCGATGCTCGGCGACGTGCTCGCCGCCTGCGTCGCGGTCGGCCGCACGCGGGTCGTGACGCCGGACTCCGAAGGCGCCGACGCCGCCCGCGAGTCGGGCGCCGAGCCGGTCGACGACCCCGGCGGCGGCCAGGGCGAGGCCGTCCGGGCGGGACTCGACGGCGTCGAGCCCGGCGGGATCCTCGTGCTCAACGCCGACCTTCCGTGTGTCGTCCCCAGCGACCTCCGCTCGCTCCTCGTGGCGACCCCTGCCGGAGGCGTGGCGCTCGTCGAGGCTCTCGACGGCACCACAAATGCGCTCAGCCTCCCAGCCGCCGACGCCTTCGCGCCGCTCTACGGGAGCGACAGCGCCGCCCGGTTCCGCGCGCACGCGGCCGGGCTCGGCCTCGAGGCCCTCTCCGTGGCCGTGCCGAACATCTGCGAGGACGTCGACACGATGGCCGACCTCGAGCGACTCCAGCTCCGCTGCGGCCCCCGCACCCAGGCCGCGCTCGGCGAACTGGCGACGAAGGAGCGGACGTGAACGTCGCGGTGCTCTCGGGCGGCGTCGGGGGCGCGCGTTTCGTGCGCGGCGTCGTCGAGGTCGCGGGCGGCGAGTCGGTCGATGTCGTCGGCAACGTCGGCGACGACGTCGAGGTGCTCGGCCTGCACGTCTCGCCCGATCTCGACTCGATCCTCTACGCGCTCGCCGGCCTCAACGACGAGCAGCGCGGCTGGGGCCGCGCCGGCGAGACCTGGGAAGCCCTCGCGACGGTGCGCGAGCTCGGCGGCGAGGCGTGGTTCGGGCTCGGCGACAAGGACATCGGCCTCCACCTCGTGCGCACGCAGGCGCTGCGCGCCGGCGATCCTCTCTCGGCGGTGACGACACGGCTCGCCGCGAGCCTCGGTGTCGCGACCCGGCTGCTTCCCGCGACCGACGACCGCCTGCGGACGTGGATCGACACCGCGGCCGGCTCGTTCCCGTTCCAGGAGTGGTTCGTCGCCCGCGGCCACCGCGACGAGGTCGACGCCGTCCGCTTCGAGGGCGAGGAGACGGCGACACCCGCGTCCGGGACGCTCGAGGCCCTCGCCGCTGCCGACCTGATCCTGATCGCCCCGAGCAACCCCTATGTCTCGGTCCAGCCGATCCTCGCCGTGCGCGCGCTCCACGGCGCGCTCCGGGGGCGCCGTGTCCCCTGCGTCGCGGTGAGCCCGCTGATCGGCGGCCGCGCGGTGAAAGGCCCCGCCGACCGGATGCTCCGCCGCCTCGCAGGCGGAACCTCGCCGCGCCATGTCGCAGGCTGTTACGAGGGCCTTGTGGACGCGATCGTCGTGGACGAGGCGGACGCCGACGACCTCGACGGGCTCGGGGACGTGCGGCCGATCGTGACGCGGACGCTGATGCGCGACGCGGACGCGCGGCGGCGGCTCGCCGAGGTCGCGCTCGGGGCGGTGCCCGCGTGAGGGTCGCGGTCGTCGGCGGGACGGGCGACTTCGGGCTCGCGCTCGCCGAGCGGCTCGCCGAGTCCGGCGTCGAGGTCGTGATCGGCTCCCGCGACGCGGCCCGCGCCGAGGAGAAGGCGCGTGACGCCGGTGCTGCGGCCGGCGCGGCGAACGAGGACGCCGTCCGCGGCGTCGACCTCGTCGTCCTCGCGACGAAGGCCGACGCGGCGTTGCCGACCGCCGGTCAGCTCGCAGCCGCGATCGGCGCCACGCCCGTGCTCAGCGTCGCGAGCGAGCTTCGCTTCACGAAGGAGGGCGTCTTCCCGACCGACGACCCGCGCTCGATCGCGGAGCGCCTCCAGGACACGCTCCACGGGCCGGTCACCGCCGGCCTGCACTCGCTCGCCGCCTCGTCGCTCGCGCACGGGAAGGCCGAGGGCGACGCGTTCGTCTGCGGCGACGACGCGGACGCCAAGGCGCTCTCCCTCGAGCTCGCCGGCCACGTCGTCCGCGGGCGCGCGCTCGACGCAGGTCCGCTCGCGAGCGCCCGCGCGCTCGAGGGGATGACGGCCGTGATCGTCAACCTGAACAAGCGCTACAAGGGCCACGCGGGCGTCGTCGTCACCGGCCTTCCGTGACGAGCAAGGGCTTCTCCGTCACACCGGTCGAGGGCCTGCCCGAGCTCCGCGCGGGCGACGACCTCGCCGCGCTGATCGCGGAGCGCTCGGAGCTCCTGGACGGCGACGTCGTCGTCGTCGCACAGAAGGCCGTCTCCAAGGTCGAGGGCCGCGTCGTGACGCTCGAAGGCGTCGAGGCGAGCGACGAGGCGCGAGAGATCGCGGGGGACGAGACCGACCCGCGCCGGATCCAGGTGATCCTCGACGAGTCCGCGGAGCTCATCCGCGTGCGGCCACCGTTGATCATCGCCCGCACCCGGCACGGCTTCGTCTGCGGCAGCGCCGGCGTCGACGCCTCGAACGCGCCGGACGTCGACACGCTCGTCCTCCTCCCGGTCGACCCGGACGCGTCCGCGCGTCGGCTCCGCGACGCGCTCCGCGAGCGCAGCGGCGCCGATGTCGGCGTGATCGTCACCGACTCCTTCGGCCGTCCCTGGCGCGCCGCCACGACCGACGTCGCGATCGGCGCGGCCGGCGTCGAGGTCGTCCAGGACCTCATCGGCGAGAGGGATCCGGTCGGCTACGAGCTCCACGCGACGAAGATCGCGATCGCCGACGAGATCGCCGGCGCCGCGCAGCTCGTCTTCGGCAAGCTCGACCGCGTCCCGGTCGCGATCGTGCGCGGTCTCGACGTTCGCGGCGACGGCAACGCGCAGGAGCTGGTCATCCCACCGGACCGCGATCTCTTCCGCTAAAACCGTCCGCGATGGACACCGTCGAGCAGGCGAACCAGGAACTGCGGGCGAAGGGCTACGCGGAGCGCGACCTCGCCGTCCACGCAGGCCCGCGCGGGAAGGCGCTCCTCAAGGGGAACAAGATCATCAGCCCCTTCAGCGACGACGCCGAGCTCGTGCTGCGCGTCGTCCGCGAGCTCGTGCCGAGCGACGAGGAGCTCGGGGCCAAGGTCTTGCGCCCGGCCGAGCTCCGCGCGAGGCTTTGACAATGGTGCGCACGGAGGACCGGACGCGCGCGCTCGTCGACGCGGGCATCGCCCTGTCGTCCGAGCTGTCCCTCGAGGCCGTGCTCCAGAAGCTTGTCGAGACCGCGGCGTCCCTCACCGGCGCCCACTACGCGGCCCTCGGCGTGCTCGACCCGAGCCGCACGCGCCTCGAGCGCTTCCTCACCACCGGGGTCGATCCCGAGACCCACCGCGCCATCGGCGACCTCCCGACCGGCCGCGGCGTTCTCGGCGCGCTGATCCGCGACTCGGTCCCGCTACGCCTGCACGACCTCGCCGAGGACCCGCGCTCCGTCGGCTTCCCGCCCGGCCACCCGCCCATGCGCTCGTTCCTCGGCGTGCCCATCGCGCTTCGCGGCGTCGCCTACGGCAACCTCTACCTGACGGAGAAGGAGGGCGGCGACTTCACCCAGGAGGACGAGGACGCCGTCATCCTGCTCGCCGCCCAGGCGGCCGTCGCAATCGAGAACGCGCGCCTCTACGAGAGTGCCACGCGCTGGTCGGCGCAGCTCGAGTCCCTGAACGCGGTCACGTCGGCGCTCGTGGGGGAGTTCGACCTGAACAAGCTGCTCGAGCTCGTCGCCGGGAGCCTGCGCGAGCTGATCGACGCGCGCGTGACGACGATCTCGCTCCCGCACGGCGACACCGCCCGCATCGAGGCCGCGTCCGGCGACGATGCCGGCGAGTACCTCGGGCTGACGTTCGCGCCGCGCTCGAAGACGATCCGCGTCCTCGAGCGCCGCCGCAGCGAGCGCGTCGACTCCGTCCTCGACGACCCCGAGGTCGACCAGGAGGCGGCAAGGCGCTTCGGCGCCTCCGCAGCGCTCTACGTCCCGATCGTCATCCGCGACGAGGCGATGGGTGTCCTGGCCGCCTACGACAAGCTCGACCACGACCGCCGCTTCACCGACGAGGACCTCCGCATCGGCCGCGCCTTCGCCGCCCGCGCCGCCGTCGCGATCGAGCTCTCCCAGCGCGTCAACCGGGACGCGCTCCGCCGCGTCGTCGGCGCGCAGGAGCTCGAGCGTCGCCGCCTCGCGCGCGAGCTGCACGACGAGACCGGCCAGGCGCTCACCTCGATCCTGCTCGGCCTGCGCAGCGTCGAGGAGGCGCCGACCGAGGAGGAGCGGCAGGCCGCGATGGTCTCCGTTCGCGACCTCGTTCGCTCGACGCTGCAGGACGTCCGCCAGCTCGCCGTCGAGCTGCGCCCGAAGGCGCTCGACGACTTCGGCCTCGTCGCCGCGCTCGAGCGCCTCACATCCACGTTCGCCGAGCAGACCGGGATCGCCGTCGAGTTCGAGCCCGGCGCGCACGAGGAGGAGCGCCTGCCGCCCGAGATCGAGACCTCGCTCTACCGGATCGTCCAGGAGTCGCTGACCAACATCGTCAAGCACGCGCGCGCCGGCCGCGTCAGCATCGTCCTCTCGCGGCGGCCCGGCCTCGTCTCCGTGATCGTCGAGGACGACGGCGTCGGCTTCGAGCCCGCCCGCGCCCGCGAGGACGGCCTCGGCATCCTCGGGATGCGCGAGCGCGTCGGCCTGCTCGGCGGCCGGATCGCTGTAGAGTCGCGGCCGGGAGCCGGGACGACTCTCGTGGCGGAGGTGCCGTTGCAGTGATTCGCGTCCTGATCGTCGACGACCACCAGCTGGTGCGCTCCGGCCTGCGGCGCGTCCTCGAGGCCGAGGACGACATCACCGTCGAGGACGAGGGCGGGAACGCCGACGAGGCCGTCCGGCTCGCGCGGCTCCACAAGCCCGACGTCGTCGTGCTCGACGTCGTCATGCCCGGCCGCAGCGGGCTCGACGCCGCGCCGGAGATCCGGCAGGCGGCCCCGGACGCGAAGATCCTCGTCCTCTCGATGGAGGACGACCCGAGCTACGTGCGCAAGGCGTTCGCCGAGGGGGCGAGCGGCTACCTGCTCAAGGAGGCCGCGGAGGCCGACCTCGTCGCCGCGGTGCGCGAGGTCTCCGGCGGCGGCCAGTACGTCCACCCGGCGCTGGGGGCGCGGCTCGCGGCGGCCGAGGCGGAGGCGCGCGCGAAGGCCGAGGCCGACCCGCTCTCCGACCGCGAGCGCGAGGTGCTGCGCCTGCTCGCCCTCGGGCACACGAACCAGGAGATCGCGAAGATGCTGTACATCTCGGTGCGCACGGCCGAGACGCACCGGGCGCACATCATGCAGAAGCTCCGCCTCTCCACCCGCGCCGAGCTCGTCCGCTACGCCCTGCAGCAGGGCCTGCTGGACGAGGCCGACGCCGCCTCCTAGGGGATTCCCCGCACCGGATTCCGTCGGGGGTACGGATGCCCGGCTCTTGCTCCTGGCCGACCATTCCGCCATGGGAAGTTACGCGGTTCTCTGGAGCGATCCCGTCGAGGAGGTCGAGGCCGGACGGCTCGAGCTCGAGCCGAGCTCGCTCCGGTTCGAGGGCGCGCACGGCGCCTCCGCCGGCCGCGTGCACCGCGTCTACTACGAGGACATCGAGTCCGTCCACGTCGGCCGCCAGCCGGGCGAGCGCGTGGCGGGCAAGCCCGCGATCGTGATCGACCTCGCCGTCGGCGGGCCGCTGCGGATCGCGAGCATCAACGGCGCCGGCACCGTCTCCGAGCTCGCCGAGGAGCTGGCGCACCTGACCGCGACGAGGCTGGCCTGGTGAACCGGCTCGCCGTCGTCGTCCCGCTCCGCCCCGAGCGCGTCGCGGACGCACAGGCCCTGATCGCCGAGGGGCCGCCGTTCGACCTCTCCGAGACCGACCTCGAGGAGCACTACATCTTCATCAGCGGCAACGAGGCCGTCTTCGTCTTCAACGGCCCCGACGCGAAGGCCGTGCTGGAGCAGGTCGTCGGCGAGTCGCACGTCTGGGAGGCCGCGAGCGAGTGGCGGAAGTGCCTCGACGGCAAGCCGCGCCTCGCCGAGACTGCCTTCGCCTGGAAGCGGCATCACTGAAGGACGCGTCGCGTCTCGGCGGCGATCACGAGCTCCTCGCGGGCCGGCACGACCTGGACCGCGAAGCTCCCGAGGAAGCGGACGCGTTCGACGATCCGCTCGCGCACCTCTGTCGCGTGCTCGCCGATCCCGCCCGTGAACGCGAGCACGTCGAGGCCGCCGCACGCCACCGCCATCGCGCCGATCGCCGCCGCGACGCGGTGGACGAAGACGTCGAGCGCGAGCGGCGACGCCTCGCGCACGTCGCCGGAGCCGCCGCCGGAGAGGCCGGCGAGGCCGGAACGGTTCTCGAGCTCGTCCCCGAGCTGCTCCGGCGTCAGGCCGTGGACCCGCTGGAGGTAGAGGAGCGCCTCGGGATCGACGGAGCCGGAGCGCGTCGCCATCGGCACGCCCTCGAGCGGCGAGAAGCCCATCGTCGTGTCGACGGAGCGGCCGTTCCGGACCGCCGTGACCGAGCAGCCGCCGCCGAGGTGGCAGACGACGAGCCGCTCGACCCGGATCTGGGACGCCGCCCACTGCACCGAGATGCCGTGGAAGCCGTAGCGGCGGACCTGCCACTCGTCGCGCCAGCGCTCCGGGACGGCGTACGTCGCGGCGGCGCGCGGCATCGTCCGGTGGAACGCCGTGTCGAAGACGGCGACGTGCGGGACGTCCGGCAGAGCCTCCTGCGCCTGCCGCAGCGCTTCGAGGGCGCGGGTGTTGTGGAGCGGTGCGAGGAGAGCCATCTCCTCGATGGCCTTCACGACCTCGTCGTCGACGACCGCCGGCTGCTCGAAGCGGCGCCCGCCGTGGACGACCCGGTGGCCGACCGCGTCGGCCGTGACGAAGTGGTCGACGGGCTGTGACTCCTGCTCGCCCGTCACGAGATCGAGCTTCAGACTGGTGGAACCGGCATTGACGACCAAGACGTCCACGCGAGGGGATTCTCATGACTGACGAGCAGCTGCGCCTGATCGACGCGTACTGGCGGGCGGCGAACTACCTCTCGGTCGGGCAGATCTACCTGCTCGACAACCCGCTGCTGCGCGAGCCCCTCCGGCCGGAGCACGTGAAGCCGCGGCTGCTCGGCCATTGGGGGACGACCCCCGGCCTGAACTTCCTCTACGTCCACCTGAACCGCGCGATCCGCGAGCGCGGTCTCGACTCGATCTTCGTCTGCGGCCCCGGCCACGGCGGCCCGGCGGTCGTCTCGCAGGCGTACCTCGAGGGGACGTACACCGAGCTCTACCCGCACGTCACGCGCGACGAGAGCGGTCTGCGCGCCCTCTTCCGCCAGTTCTCGTTCCCCGGCGGGATCCCGAGCCACGCCGCGCCCGAGACGCCCGGCTCGATCCACGAAGGTGGCGAGCTCGGCTATGCGCTCTCGCACGCGTACGGCGCCGCGTTCGACGACCCCGGCCTGACCGTTGCGTGCGTCGTCGGTGACGGCGAGGCGGAGACGGGACCGCTCGCCACGAGCTGGCACTCGAACAAGTTCCAGGACTGGGAACGCGACGGCCGCGTCCTGCCGATCCTCCACCTGAACGGCTGGAAGATCGCGAACCCGACCGTCCTCGCGCGCATCCCCGAGAGCGAGCTCGCGTCCCTCCTGCGTGGCTACGGACACGAGCCGCTCTTCTTCGACACCAGCGACGACCACCTCGACACGCACCGCCGCTTCGCCGAGGTCCTCGACCAGGCGCTCGACAACCGGCGCGCGATGATCGTCCTCCGCTCGCCGAAGGGCTGGACCGGCCCCGCCGAGGTGGACGGCAAGCCGGTCGAGGGGACGTGGCGGGCGCACCAGGTGCCGCTCGCCGAGGTGCGGACGAAGCCCGAGCACCTCGCCGAGCTCGAGGCCTGGCTGCGGAGCTACCGCCCGGAGGAGCTCTTCGACGAGCAGGGCGCGCTGCGGCCGGAGCTCGCGGCGACCGCGCCCGAGGGCGACGCGCGGATGAGCGCGAACCCGAAGGCGAACGGCGGCCTCGTCCTCCGCGACCTCGCCCT
This sequence comes from Actinomycetota bacterium, assembly GCA_019236545.1. Classification (GTDB taxonomy): domain Bacteria; phylum Actinomycetota; class Thermoleophilia; order Gaiellales; family Gaiellaceae; genus Palsa-739. The sequence goes on from JAFAIV010000028.1 coordinate 9,492, forward strand.
GCCGGACTTCCGCGACTTCGCCGTCCCGGTCGAGCAGCCGGGCGCCGTGACCGCGGAGGCGACGCGCGTCCTCGGACAGTGGCTGACCGAGGTCGTCCGCGCGAACCCGGACAGCTTCCGCATCTTCGGGCCGGACGAGACCGCGTCCAACCGGCTCGACTCGGTCTACGCCGTCACCAACAAGCAGTGGGACGCGCGCGTCGAGGCCGTGGACGAGCACCTCGCGCCGGAGGGCCGCGTCGTCGAGATGCTCTCCGAGCACCAGTGCCAGGGCTGGCTCGAGGGCTACCTCCTGACGGGCAGGCACGGCCTCTTCAACTGCTACGAGGCCTTCATCCACATCGTGGACTCGATGTTCAACCAGCACGCGAAGTGGCTGAAGGTGACGCGAGGGATCCCGTGGCGGCGCCCGATCGCGTCGCTCAACTACCTGCTCAGCTCGCACGTCTGGCGGCAGGACCACAACGGCTTCTCGCACCAGGACCCCGGCTTCATCGACCACGTCATGAACAAGAAGGCCGAGATCATCCGCGTCTACCTGCCGCCGGACGCGAACTGCCTCCTCTCCGTCGCCGACCACTGCCTGCGCTCGCGGCACTACGTGAACGTGATCGTCGCCGGGAAGCAGCCGGCGCTCCAGTTCCTGCCGATGGACGAGGCGATCCTCCATTGCACCCGCGGGATCGGGATCTGGGACTGGGCGTCGAACGACGACGGCGACGAGCCCGACGTCGTGCTCGCGTGCGCCGGAGACGTGCCGACGCTCGAGACACTCGCGGCGGCGGGGATCCTCCGCGAGCGCCTGCCCGACCTGAGGGTGCGCGTCGTCAACGTCGTCGACCTCATGCGGCTGCAGCCCGAGAGCGAGCACCCGCACGGGCTGCCCGACGCGGAGTTCGACTCCCTCTTCACGAGCAGCAGGCCTGTCGTCTTCGCGTACCACGGCTACCCGTGGCTCATCCACCGGCTGACGTACCGCCGCACGAACCACGACGCCTTCCACGTGCGCGGCTACAAGGAGGAGGGCACGACGACGACGCCGTTCGACATGGCGATGCTCAACGACCTCGACCGCTTTCACCTCGTGATGGACGTGATCGACCGCGTGCCCGGGCTCGGCGAGCGCGC
>JAFAIV010000378.1 GCA_019236545.1 Actinomycetota bacterium
CGCCTCGCCTGGACGTTCCAGTGCGAGCTGACGAGCTTCGAGCGGAAGCAGTACGCGAGCCTCTCCCACGAGCCGAGCAAGGCGATGAACCTCAACAGCTACATCTCGCTGCTGGGCGGGAGCTTCCGCGTCGAGGACACGCCCGACGGGCCGGCACTGATCCCGGCCGAGCCCCGCTCCGCCGACCTGCTCGTCCCCGACGTCGCCTACGTGCTGACGCTCGACGCGGACAGCGTGCTCCTGCCGGAGTACTGCCTGCGGCTCGTTCACCTGATGGAGCAGCCGCAGAACGCGCGCGTCGGGGTCGTGCAGACGCCGTACAGCGCCTTCCCCGACTCGATGTCGCGGCTCGAGCGGATCGCCGGGGCGACGACGGACATCCAGCACATCGTCCACCAGGGGATGGCCCACCACGGCGCGGCGTTCTGGGTCGGGGCGAACGCGATCCTCCGGAAGACGGCGCTGGACGACATCGCGGCCGTCGAGGACCACAAGGGCTGGGAGATCCGGCGCTACGTCAGCGACCGCACGGTCATCGAGGACACCGAGTCGAGCATCGACCTCGCCCTCCACGGCTGGACGATCTGGAACTACCCGGAGCGGCTCGCGTACAGCGCGACGCCGCCGGACTTCGGGTCGCTCTGCATCCAGCGGCGCCGCTGGGCGGACGGCGGCCTCCTGATCCTCCCGAAGATGTGGCGCTACTGGCGGAGCGCGCGCGACCGGCGGGAGCGGCTGCGGTTCGGCGAGCTCTGCCTGCGCGTGAACTACATGGCGTCGATCGCCTGGACGAGCCTCAGCCTCGTCTTCCTCTTCGCGTTCCCGTACGACGCCCGCCTGCTCAGCCCGCTCGTGCTCCTCGCGGCGCTGCCGTACTTCTGCGCGATGGCCGCCGACCTCAAGGCGTGCGGCTACCGGCGGCTCGACGTGCTCCGCGTCTACGGCTTCAACCTCATCCTGCTGCCGGTGAACATCGCCGGTGTCGGGCGCTCGCTCTGGCAGGCGGTGACCGGGGAGAAGGGCGCGTTCGCGAGGACGCCGAAGGTGCAGAACCGGACGCGCGCGACCGTCCTCTTCGTGACGACGCCGTACCTGCTCGTCGGGCTCTCATGCCTGACGGCGCTCGGGTACATCCAGCGGCACCAGTGGCAGAACGGGGTGCTCTCGAGCGTGAACGCCCTCCTCGCCGTCTACGGGATCGTCGCGTTCATCGGCCTGCGCAACTCGCTCTCGGACCTCTGGGCCGGCCTGGTCGCCAAGCTCTACCGGGAGAAGAGGCGGCCGCAGCCGGCCGTGGAGCGCGTCGCGGAGCCGAGCTGGTCGAGCGTCCTCTACTACGGGTCGAGCGAGCCGCGGCCGCTGCCGCGCAGCGTCGTCGCCGAGGGCTACCCGCAGGTGCGCGAGCGCGCGGACGACGGCGCGCCCGTGGCCGCGCTGGAGCCCGCATGAGCCCGGAGCTCGACGACCGCGAGCTCTCGCCGCCGCGCGTCGCGGTGGCCGTCCTCCTGCTCCTCGCGGCGGCCTTCGGCGCGCTCGTCCTCGTCCGGCACGCTCTCGCCGCGACGCCGAAGGCGGCGCAGGCGGCGTGGTACGCGCCGTACGTCGACGCGACGCTTCCGCCGGCGTACCAGTTCCAGGATCCGGGCTCGGACCCCGCCCGCGCGGTCGTGCTCGGCTTCGTCGTCTCCACGCCCGGCGCGCCGTGCCAGCCGAGCTGGGGCGCCGTCGAGCCGCTGACCGGCTCCGGCGTCGCGACCGATCTCGAGCGCCGCATCGCCCGGCTCCAGCAGGCGGGCGGCACGCCGATCGTCTCCTTCGGCGGCCAGCGCAATGACGAGCCCGCAGTCGGCTGCTCCTCCGAGCCGGCGCTCGAGCGCGCGTACCGGCTGGTGGTCGACCGTTACCGGCTGACGACGATCGACTTCGACCTGGAGGGTGCGGCCCTCGGGGACGCCGCCGCGAACGCCCGCCGGGCCGCCGCGGTGGCGTCCCTCCAGCACGGCCTCCGCTCGCACGGGCGGAAGCTCGCGGTCTGGCTCACCCTCCCCACCGGCCCGTCGGGCCTGACCCCGGAAGGCGTCGGCGAGATCGACACGATGATCGCCGCGGGGGTCGACCTCGCTGGGGTCAACCTGCTCGCCATGGACTTCACCCCTGCGCCGGCCGACTCGAGCGCGATGTGGGAGACCGTCCAGCGCGCGGCGACGGCGGCGCAGCGGCAGATCCTCACCTCGTACACGCGCGCCCGCATCCGGCTCACCACTGCCGAGGCGTGGGCGAAGCTCGGGCTGACGCCGATGATCGGCGTCAACGACGACAACGCCGGGGTCTTCGACCTCCAGGACGCGCGCGAGCTGCTCCGGTTCGCCCAGCTGCACCGGATCGGCCGCGTCTCGATCTGGTCGCTCAACCGGGACACGCCGTGCGGCCCGAACGTCGTCTCCCCGGAGGTCGTCTCGAACTACTGCAGCGGGCTCGGCCAGGACGCCCTCGCCTTCAGCCGCGTCCTCGACAAGCTCACCGGCAGGCCGAGCGCCGCGGCGGCGCACGTCACGGTCGAACGCCCGCTGGTCGCCGACGACCCGAGGACGAGCCCCTATCCGATCTGGGATTCCAGCGACGCGTACCCTGGCGGCTACAAGGTCGTCTGGCACGGCAGCGTCTACCGGGCGAAGTACTACAACCAGGGCTACGTCCCCGACGCGCCGGTCGCCCAGGAGTGGTCGACGCCGTGGCTCCTGCTCGGGCCGGTCCTCCCCGGCGAGCACGCGCCGACGATCCCGACGCTGCCGCGCGGGACGTACCCGGCCTGGAGCCCGCGGGTCTCGTACCGCGCCGGGACGCGGGTGCTCTTCCACGGCCTCCCGTACGAGGCCAAGTGGTACACCGTCGGTGACACTCCGGAGGCGCTGCCGACGGTGACGCCGCCATCGCCCTGGCAGCCGCTGTTCACGATCCCGGGCGAGCCTCCGCCGCACGGGTAGGTTTTTCGCGCCGCGGCTTCGTGACCCCGTTGCCCGGGTAGAATCGCCCCTGCCGGTCGGGGATGGCCGGTCAGGGAGCACGTCAGGGGGAGACAATGGGATTGCGGCATCCACGGCGGCCGGCGCCAGCGGCCGACGACCCGTCGGACTCGACGGACCAGCTCAGCGTGGTCGTGGCGGACGACCGCCCGCTCCTCACCGCCGGCATCCGGATGGCGCTCGAGCTCGACGGTGGCTTCCGCGTACTCGGCGAGATCCATTCGGGCGCGGCCCTCTTCGTTCCCGTGAAGCGGCTCCGGCCGGACGTGCTCCTCTTCGACCCCGACCTCTCGGGGATCCGCGGCTCGAGCGTGCTCGCCCGGCTCGTCCTCGAGCTCCCGTCGCTGAAGCTCGTCGCGCTCGGCAGCGCCTCCGACCGCGACGACGTCCGGACCGCGTTCCGGCTCGGCGTCTGCGGCTATCTGCTCAAGACCGTCCCGCCGCGCGATCTCGGCGCCGCCGTCCGCCAGGTCGTCCACGGCCGGGCGTTCACGCCCGGCGTCGAGGACGCGGTCGGTGACGACCAGATCCTCAGCGCCGCGGGCCTCTCACCGCGCGAGGCGGAGATCCTCCGCGCGGTGGCGCGCGGCCGCCCGAACAAGGCGATCGCCCAGGAGCTGTGGATCAGCGAGGCGACCGTGAAGTTCCACCTGCGCAACGTCTACCGGCGGCTGCGCGTGACGAACCGGATCGAGGCGACGCGCTGGCTCCTCGACCGCGGCATCCGCGTCGAGGCGCCGGCGACGGCCGCCGCGCGCCCGCTCACGCTCGCCGGCTAGCCGACGACGGCCGCGGTCTCGATCGGGTCGGTCAGCGTCAGCAGGTAGCCGATCCCGCCCACGCTCGTCCACGAGCCCCAGTACCCGATCTCGATCACGGAGCCGTCCTTGCGGCGGAGCCGCGCCGTCCGGCGGGTGGAGGCGTGCTCGGTGCCGCGCATGCTCCGGTAGATCTCGTCCATCTCCTCCGGCGTCCGATCGGCGTGCCCGCGGGCCGACATCTCCAGCAGCTCCTCGCGCGAGTAGCCGAGGAGCCGGCACGCGCCCTCGTTGACGGCGACCGTCAGCTCCCCGTTCTCGCTCGTCACGAAGATCGCGTGGCGCGAGGCGTCGATCGCGTCGCCGAGCAGCGTCGACTGGACCAGCGACAGCGTCGACCGTCCGTCCGACACGCTCCCCCTTCCTCACGACGCGGTTGGTTGAAGCGGACGACGGGATTCGAACCCGCGACACCTGGCTTGGGAAGCCAGTGCTCTACCAACTGAGCTACGTCCGCGCGATGCGGGGATTCTAGCCGGGCCATAATTGGGCCAGAGACAGCGACCCAGGAGCAGAGATGAACACCGAGCTGCACGAGACGGCGCGGGCGCTCGTGGCCGAGGGGAAGGGCATCCTCGCCGCGGACGAGAGCACCGGCACGATCAAGAAGCGCTTCGACACGATCGGCCTCGAGACGACACCGGAGAACAACCGCCGCTACCGCAACATGCTCTTCACGACGCCCGGCGTCGAGGAGTTCATCAGCGGCGTCATCCTCTACGACGAGACGATTCGCCAGTCCGACGACGACGGGACGCCGTTCCCGCAGCTGCTCGAGTCGAAGGGGATCATTCCCGGGATCAAGGTCGACGCCGGCTCGAAGCCGCTCGCGCTCTCGGACGGCGAGCAGGTGACCGAGGGCCTCGACGGCCTCCGCGCGCGGCTCGAGGAGTACCGCGGCCTCGGCGCGCGCTTCGCGAAGTGGCGCGCCGTCTACTCGATCACGGACACCCAGCCGAGCGAGTACTGCATCTGGACGAACGCCCACGCGCTCGCGCGGTACGCGGCGCTCTGCCAGGAGGCCGGGATCGTCCCGATCGTCGAGCCGGAGGTGCTCCAGGACGGCACGCACACGCTCGAGCGGAGCGCGCACGTCACCTCGCGCGTCCTCGCCGCCGTCTACACCGAGCTCTACGACCAGAACGTCGACGTCGGGGGCACGCTGCTCAAGCCCAACATGGTCCTCTCCGGCTACAGCGCGTCGAGCCGCGCCGGGATCGAGGAGGTCGCCGACGCGAGCCTCCACGTCTACTACAAGCACGTCCCCGCAGCCGTGCCGGGGATCGTCTTCCTCTCCGGCGGCCAGACCGACGAGGACGCCACCGCGCACCTCAACGCCATGAACGCGAAGGGCCCGCACCCGTGGCAGCTCTCGTTCTCGTACGGGCGCGCGCTGCAGGCGCCCGCGCTCGCCGCGTGGGGCGGCAAGGACGAGAACGTCGAGGCCGGCCAGCGCGCGTACTACCA
>JAFAIV010000421.1 GCA_019236545.1 Actinomycetota bacterium
GGCGTACGAGGCCGAGGCGGCGCTGAAGGTCTGGCAGCAGGCCGGAGTCACCGTGCTCATCCACTTCCTCGTCAAGGACGAGCCGGAGCTCGGCGGCTGGCAGAGCGGTTTCCTCACGAGCCGCGGCTCGCAGAAGCTGTCGTATGCCGGCTTCGGTCTCCCGCTCGCGGAGGTCTCGCGCCGCGGGACGACGACCGTCGTCTGGGGCCAGGTCAGGCCCGGCCACGGCGGGCGGAAGTACGTCCTCCAGCGCTGGACCGGCCGCGGCTGGGTCGCCGTCGGCGGCACCCGCACGACCGACTCCACGGGCTCGTTCACGCGGACGATCTCCGCATCCCCGGGCCAGCGGCTTCGCGTCACGTCCCCCGAGGCGACGTATGCGAGCCCCGCGCTGACGATCTCGTAGCCTCGTTTCCGGACTCGCCGGGCCGGGAATGACCGGCCCGGTGTCCGGGAGGCGACCTGGTCGTGCGCGTCCGTTGGACGACGACGCCCTCGAGCTCGAGCGGCTGCTCGCGGCGCGGCGCGCCCGCCTGCGCCGGCGCCCGCACTCGCGTGCGCGCTGGCTTGTCTCCGCGTTCGCGGTGCTCGTCGCGATCCTCGTCGGCTCCGTCGCCGCGGGCGCGGTCGGCGGCAGGGCGGCGCTGCTCGACTCCTGCAGCCTGGACGAGCTGCGCCCGGTCGCACTCGGCACGAACTCGTTCCTCTACGCCGCCGACGGGTCGCTGCTCGGTGTCGTCCCGTCGAGCACGAACCGCCAGCCACTCGAGCTGAAGGCGATGTCGAAGTGGCTCCCCGAGGCGACCGTCGCGATCGAGGACCGGCGCTTCTGGCAGCACGGCGCCCTCGACTACCAGGGGATCATGCGCGCCTTCTTCACCGACATCCAGCAGGGCCGGATCGCCGAGGGCGGCTCGACGATCACCCAGGAGCTCGCGCGCAACCTCTACATCGGCAACGCGCAGCGGACGCTCTCCCGCAAGCTCCGCGAGGCCTGCCTCGCCGAGAAGCTCTCGCAGCGGATGTCGAAGTCGCAGATCCTCGCCGCCTACCTCAACGAGGTCTTCTACGGGCGCCACGCGTACGGCGCGCAGGCCGGGGCGCAGACGTTCTTCTCGACGAGCGCCGACAGTCTCACGCTGCCGCAGGCCGCGTTGCTCGCGGGGCTGCCGCAGGCGCCGTCGACGTACGACCCGCGCCTCCACCCGAGCCTCGCGCGCGCCCGCCGCAACGAGGTGCTCCGCGCGATGTTCCAGGCCGGCGACATCACGCGTCCGCAGCTCCGGAAGGCGACCCACGCGCCGCTCGGCATCCGCTTCGGCAGCCTCTACCGGACGCTGCAGCACCCGAACTTCTTCGGCTGGGCGCAGCAGCAGCTCGTACAGCGGTTCGGCGCCCGCGAGGTGCAGGGCGGCGGCCTGCAGGTGACGACGACACTCGACCCGCGCCTGCAGCGGCTCGCGAAGGAGGCGATCGCCGGCGTGCTCAAGACGCCGACCGACCCGGCCGCCGCGCTCGTCGCCATCGACCCGCGCACCGGCGCCGTCAAGGCGATGCTCGGCTACCTCCCGGACGAGCGAAAGATGCAGTTCAACCTCGCGACCCAGGCGCACCGCACGACAGGCAGCTCGTTCAAGCCGATCACGCTCGCGACCGCGCTCCAGCAGGGGGCGTCGGTCTACTCGACCTTCTACGGGCCGCCGGAGCTCTTCATCACCGACCCGCAATGCGCCACGAACGGCGGGCCGTGGGACGTCCACAACAACGCCGACGAGACGGCCGGGACGATGAACCTCCTCGACGCGACGGCGAACTCCGTCAACACGATCTACGCGCAGCTCGTCGCGCGGGTCGGGGTGAAGAACGTCGTCGCGATGGGCCACCGGCTGGGGATCAAGAGCAACCTGCAGGCGGTCTGCTCGATCACCCTCGGGACGCAGGCGATCACGCCGCTCGACCTGACCACGGTCTACGCGACGTTCGCGGCGAACGGCATCCGGCACTGGCCGCAGGCGATCCGGCTCGTCAAGGACTCGACGGGCCGCGTGCTCGGCCGGCTCCAGCAGAAGGGCACGCGGGTCCTCTCGCCGAACACCGCGGCGCTCATCGACGACGCGCTCGAGGGCGTCATCTCGCACGGGACGGGAACCGCCGCGAACATCGGCCGCCCCGCCGCCGGCAAGACGGGCACCGCCGAGAACTACATCGACGCCTGGTTCTGCGGCTACGTCCCGCAGCTCGCGACCTGCGTCTGGGTCGGCTACCCGAAGGCCGAGATCCCGCTCCAGAACATCGAGGGCGTCGGCTCCGTCTACGGCGGCACGCTGCCGGCCGAGATCTGGCACAACTTCATGGCCGGCGCGACCTGGCGCTGGCCCGTCGAGGACTTCCCGAAGCCGACGAGCTACGGCTCGGTCTACCTCAGCGGCAGCGGGACGTACGGATCCTCGTCCTGGACGAGCACGAATTCCGGCTCGACCGGGTAGGCGCGGCGGCGTGGCGCCGTATCCCCTGAACCGCGTCGACGACCGGCTCGGCGAGCTGATCGAACGGACGATCCGCGCGCACCACCGACGGCGGCTGACGCGGCTCGGGCGGCGCGAGGCGATCGACCCGCGCGCGGACGGGTGGGCGCTCACGGGCGCGTTCGTGCCGCGCGCGGCCTGTGAGGTCGAGGTGCTCGTGGACGGGCAGGAGGCGCTCGGCCGGATCGCGGAGGAGATCGCGCGGGCGGAGTCGCACGTCCACCTCGCGGGCTGGCACTTCTCGCCGGCGTTCCGGCTGGCTGAGGACGGGCCGACGCTGCGGGAGCTGCTCGCGGACGCAGCCGAGCGGGTGGACGTGCGGGTGCTCTGCTGGGCGGGCGCGCCGCTGCCGCTCTTCCATCCCGACCGCGCCGAGGTGCGGAGGATGCGCGACGAGCTCGTCAGCGGCACCCGGATCTCGATGGCGCTCGACGCGAAGGAACGGCCGATGCACTGCCACCACGAGAAGCTCGTGATCGTGGACGACCGCGTCGCGTTCGTCGGCGGCATCGACCTGACCGACCTCGCCGGCGACCGGCTCGACCGCAGCGACCACCCGCCGCGGCCGGGCGTCGGCTGGCACGACGCGGCCTGCCGCCTCGAGGGGCCGATCGTCGCGGACGTCGCCGATCACTTCCTGCTCCGCTGGCGCGAGGTCGCCGACGACGCTCCGCCGGCGCCGCGGCGGCCGGAGCCGGTTCCCGGCGGGCGCGAGATCCAGCTCGTCCGCACCGTGCCGGAGCGCGTCTACGACGGCCTGCGCGGAGGCGAGTTCACGATCCTCGAGAGCTACCTTCGCGCGCTCCGCTCGGCCGAGCGGCTCGTCTACCTCGAGAGCCAGTTCCTCTGGTCGCCCGAGATCGTCTTCGCCCTCGCCGACAAGCTCCGGAACCCGCCGCATCCGGACTTCCGTGTGATCGTCGTCCTCCCGTCGCACCCGAACAACGGCGGCGACGACACGCGCGGCCAGCTCGGCGTCCTCATCGACGCCGACGAGAAGTCGCCCGACGGCGTCTGCCGCTTCCTCGCGTGCACGCTCTACCAGCCCGGCGCCGGCGGGAAGCCGGTGTACGTCCACGCGAAGATCGGGATCGTCGACGACCGCTGGCTGACGCTCGGGTCGGCGAACCTCAACGAGCATTCACTCTTCAACGACACCGAGGTGAACGTCGTCCTCCACGACGAGGAGCTCGCGCGTGCGACGCGGCTGCGGCTGTGGGCGGAGCACCTCGAGCGGCCCGAGGAGGAGGTCGCGGGCGACCCGGCGCGCGTCTTCGACGAGATCTGGAAGCCGTGGGCCGAGGAGCAGCTCGAGCGCCGGCGGCGCGGCGACCCGCACTGCGCCAGGCTCTCGCTCCTCCCGAGGGTCTCGCGGCGGACGAACGCCGTCTGGGGGCCGCTCAACGGGCTGTTCGTGGACGGCTGAACGCCGCGCGCTCGCTCAGCGTCGCCGTGTAGGCGTCGGCGCCCGCCTCGATCGCGTGCGAGTCCATCCAGAAGACATGGGCGAGGCCGTGCGCCGCGGCGACGGAGGCGTAGAGGCCGGGCTTCACCGAGTAGTAGTAGACGTCGTCGGTCGGGGACGGGACGGCGGACGCGCGCTCCGGCGGAGTCCACGTGCGGCCGTCGCGAGATGCCGCGCACGTGAACCACGACCGGTGTGCGTGCGGGTCGAAGGTCGTGTCGTACCAGCACGCCCAGAGCACGTCCGTGTCCGGATCGACGGCAGCCGCGGGGCGGAACTGGTCGGTCGCGCCCTGATCCGGCGGCTCCACCCGTGTCCGGAAGAGCGGACGCAGGCTCCGGTCGAGCGCTGCGACGAGGACGTCCTGAGAACCGTTCGGCGCGGCGTCCTGGTAGACGACGAAGACGCGGTTGCGCGTGACGAGCAGCGACGGGTCGGGCCCTGCGCAGGTCTTCATCTCGTTCGGGATCGGCGTGAAGCCGGTGAGGCCGCACCAGCGCGCCGGGTTCGACGCCAGCGGCGCGGCGCGGCGGGGCGTCCCGAAGCTGCGGCCGCCGTCGGTGGAGCGCGAGACCCAGAGTCCGAAGCGCACGTCGATGCCTGCCGCGTAGACGGTCCCGTCCGGCGCGACCGCGATCCGTGCGCGGTGCGGGAACTCGAGCTGGGCCGAGACGGGCCGCGGCGCGCTCCACGTCCGGCCGCCGTCGTCGCTCGTGCTGGTGACGACCGTCGACCGCTTCGCGTCGAGGTTCCGGCTCCACGCCGCGTAGAGGCGGCCGTTGCGCGGGTCGGCGGCGAGGTCGGGCGCGTCGTCGAAGCCCCACTTCCACGCGCGCGGCGCGACCCGGACCGGCCGTGACCACCGCCCCGTCGGCCCGTCCCGCGAGGTGACGGCGAGGTAGGTGAGGACGTCCATCCCGCACGGCTGCTCGGCGACGAAGGCGAGCACCTCGCGCCCGTCCGGCTCCACGACCGACCTCGGCCAGCCGATGCCGCAGACGCCGCTCGGCCCGCCGCTCCGCTCCCACCGTCGGCCGTCGTCGCGCGAGAGCCAGACCTGCAGGGCCTCCGAGCTCCCGAAGAGGACGCCGGGCCGCCGCGGGTCGGCCGCGAACGACAGCTCGGATCCCTGCGCGCTCCCGGCCGTGACGACGACGTTCGGCCCGCCGAGCGGACGCGGGTTCCGGATCGTGTGGACGACGAAGTGGTAGACGAGGAACGCCGCAAGGACCACGCCCGCCGGGATGGCGAAGAGCTCGATCGCGAGGTGGCGTTGCCCGCTCGAGAGGGAGGCCCAGCGCTCGCGCAGGCTTCGCACCGCCCTGTTAGACGCTCCGCGGGCCGTGCGGTTAGCCGCAGCGCTTCCCGCCGAGGCGGGTGCTCGGCACCGGCTCCTCGGCCTCGAGCGCCTGGAAGCAGTCGCCGCAGAGCCCGACGGACGCCTTCGCCTTGTCGATCAGGGCGCCCCGGAGGTCCACCGGCAGGCCGCCGACGTCGAGGAGGAACCGCTCGACCGCGAGCTCCATCGCGGGTGGGCCGGTGTCCTTCCAGGTCGTCAGGGGCCGCTCGGCTCGCTGCATGACCGCGATCGCGCGCTTCGCCGCGGCGACGTTCGCCCGGTCCCGCGTGGAGAGGACGCACGCGGCGTGGGCGAGTTCGCGGGTGGTGGTGTGCGTCGTGGCGCTCCCGCCGCAGCCGGCCGCGAGGAGCGCGAGCGCGGCGATGGCCGCGGCTCTCAGATCTGCCAGAGCCCGTCGGCGATCAGGGCGATCCTGCGGCCCCTCGCGTCGACGCCGGTCGCCTCGAGGTCCGGGCCGCCGATCATCACGTCGAGGTGCGTGCTCGACTGGTTCACGCCGCGCGCCGGCTTCGCGGTGCGCGTGTTGCCGAAGCCGCTGCCGAATGCGATGTGCGCGGCGGCGTTCTCGTCGAGCAGCGTGTTGTAGTAGACGCGCCCGCTCTGCCCGATCCGGGAGGACGCATCCACGAGGGCAACCTCGCCGAGGCGCCGGCCGCCGGGATCGGTGTCGAGGTAGGCGGCGACGAAGTCGCGGTCGGCCTTCCGCTTCGCGTCGAGCCGGACGAGGTTGCCGCCGCGGAACTCGCCGCGCAGCCCGTCGATCAGGCGGCCGCGGAAGAAGAGCGGGAACGTGCACCGGAACGTGCCCTCGGTCGCGCGCGCGTTCGGGCTGGTGAAGGTCTCCTCGGTCGGGATGTTCGGCGCGAGCATCCGCCCGTCCGGCATCGCCTCCGGGCCGCCGAGCCAGCGCGTGTTGGGGGCGAGGCCGAGGTCGAGCTCGGTGCCGGGGCCGCGGAGCTCGAGCCGGGTCAGGCCGAGCTTCGTGAGCCGCTCCGAGCGGCGGGCGATCTGGCGGATGTGCTTGAGCCAGCCGCTCGAGCCCTTGCCGTCCTCGTCGGTGAGCCGGCAGAACCAGAGCAGGTCCTTCGCGAGCTTCCGCTTCGCCTGCAACGGCTTCAGCTTCGGGTAGACCTGGCCGGCCCAGTAGTCGGTGGGCCATGCGGCGATCGTCCAGCGGGCGTTCATGTTCAGCTGCGCGCGGCGCAGGAAGGTCGTCGCCTTCGAGGTGCGCGCGAAGTCGGTCGCGATCCGCTTCGGCGGCACGCCGTCGAGGTAGCCCGCCTCGCCCGCCCCGGCGATCGCGGCGATCGCGCCGCGCGGCCCGGCGATCTCGCGCAGGCGGCGCATGTTCCACGGGGCGATCGCGCCGAGTGCCTCGTCCGTCCCGTACAGGAGCCGGGCCCGCGAGACGAGCGGGTCGCCGACGAGCGCGTCCACGTACGTCGCACCTGCGCGGTAGCCCGCCTCCGCGAGCGCGACGATCAGCTCGCGGTGCGCCGGCTCGCCCTGGATGACGAGCGAGTCCCCCTTGCCGATGAGCAGGGAGGCCTTGACGATCGTGTCGGCATAGCGCGCGAGAGCCTCGGGCGGGAGGAGCGATTCGTTCGGCACGGGCGCAGAGCCTACAGAGGAGCGGCGAGTGCGTCGTCCGCAGAATCGTGCAACGCGAAGTGGCGGTCGAGCCCGGAGACCTCGAGCGCGCGCCGCGTGGCGAGCCTCGTGCCCGCGAGCATGAAGCCGCGGCGGTTCGCGAGCTTCGAGCGCGCCTCGATCAGGACGCCCAGCGCGGTCGAGTCGATGAACTGCACCTGGGCCAGGTCGACGACGAGCCGCTCGGGCTCCTCGGCGCACGCCTCGAGCAGCGCGGCCCGCACCTGGTCGGCGTTGTAGAGGTCGAGCTCGCCCCCGAGGCGGACGACGACGGCGGCGTCGACCCGGTCCACCGAGACGACGGCAGGCTCGCGCTCGCCGGGTTGCGGATGACGCATCCTCTCCTCGTCCCCCACCCGCCGGGGATTGAACCAGAGCAGGGCTTGCCGCGGCTGTGACAATGGGGAACGTGGAGGTCGCCGAGGTCGCCGCGCGCGCCGCGGGGGAGAACTTCCCCGTCGGCTCGTTCCTCTTCCCGCGGGCGCTGCGCCCGCACATCCGCGCGCTCTATTGCTACGCGCGCCTCGTCGACGAGCTCGGCGACTCCTATGACGGCGACCGCCTCGCGGCGCTCGACGAGCTCGAGCGGGAGGTGGACGCGACCTTCCGCGGCGAGCCGACGTGGCCGGTGCTCCGGAACGTCCAGCCGACCGTGCGCGAGTTCGACCTGCCGCGCGAGCCGTTCCTGCGCCTGATCGAGGCGAACCGGATGGATCAGCGCATCACGGCGTACGAGACGTGGGCCGACGTGAAGCACTACTGCGTCCACTCGGCCGACCCGTGCGGCCGGCTCGTCCTCGGCGTCCTGCGGCTGCTCGGCGACGAGCGGCTGGTGGCGGCGAGCGACGACGTCTGTACCGGGCTCCAGCTCGTCAACTTCCTCCAGGACGTGCCGCGCGACCTCGAGCTCGGACGCGTCTACATGCCGCAGGAGGACCTGCGCCGCTTCGGGAGCCCGCCGCTCGACCGGCCCTCGCCGGAGCTTCGGGAGCTGCTGCGCTTCGAGTCCGCCCGGGCGGCCGCGCTGCTCTCGGCCGGCGAGACGCTTCGGGTCGGGATCGGCGGCCGGCTCGGGCGGGCCGTCCACCTGTTCGCGCGCGGCGGCCTCGCCGCCCTCGCGGCGCTCGACGAGGCCGACTGGGACGTCTTCACGCGGCGTCCGAAGCCGTCGCGCGCGCGGCTCGCGCGTGAGGCCGCGCTCGTCCTGGTGCGATGAGCGTCGCGGTCGAGCAGGCCTACGCCGAGGTCGAGCGCGTGACCCGGCGCGAGGCGAAGAACTTCGCCTACGGGATCATGGTGCTGCCGCGTCCTAAGCGGCGGGCGATCGCTGCGATCTACGCCTACGCGCGCCGCGTCGACGACATCGCCGACGGCGACCTCCCGCTCGAACGCAAGCGCGACGAGCTGGAGGCGCTCCGCGCCTCGCTCGCCGACCCCGCCCCGACCGAGCCGATGCTCGTCGCGCTCGCCGACGCGCGCTCGCGCTACGCGATCCCCGAAGCCGCGCTCTCCGCGCTCGTCGACGGCGGGCTCCAGGACACGACGCAGGCCCGCTACGCCGACTTCGACGACCTCCGCGGCTACTGCGAGAAGGTCGCCGGCGCCGTCGGCCTCGCCTGCCTCCCGGTCTACGGCTCGGACGACACGGAGCGCGCCCGCACCCTCGGCATCGCGCTGCAGCTGATCAACATCTGCCGCGACGTCCGCGAGGACTGGGAGCTCGACCGCGTCTACCTGCCGCAGGACGAGCTCGCCGCCCACGAGGTCTCCGAGGACGACCTCGCCCACGGCCGCCTCACGCCGCAGTGGCGGTCGCTGATGGCCTTCCAGGCGGAGCGCGCCCGCGCGCACCTGGCGGAGGGCCTACGCCTGCTCGACTCGCTCGACCGTCGCAGCGCCCTATGCGTCGGCACGTTCGCGGAGCTCTACCGCGCCACGCTCGACCGCATCGAGGCCAACGGCTGGGACGTCTTCGGCGAGAAGACGCGTCTCTCGACGCCCGCAAAGCTCGCCGTGGTGGCGAGGGGGCTATGGCGATGAGAGCCGTCGTCGTCGGCGGAGGCCTCGCCGGCCTCGCGGCCGCGCTCGACCTGGTCGACGCCGGGCACGACGTGACGGTGCTCGAGGCGCGTCCGACTCTCGGCGGCGCCGTCCAGACGCTCCCCGA
>JAFAIV010000024.1 GCA_019236545.1 Actinomycetota bacterium
CGGCCAGATCCTCTACAAGGGCCACGACCTGCTCAAGGCGTCCGAGGCCGAGATGCAGAAGTACCGCGGCAACGAGATCGGGATGATCTTCCAGGACCCGATGACCTCGCTGAACCCGGTCTACAAGATCGGCGACCAGATCATCGAGGCGATCCGGACGCACCAGCGCGTCGACAAGCGCACGGCCCGCCAGCGCGCGGTCGAGCTCCTCCGCCAGGTCGGGATCCCGAACCCGGAGTCGCGCGTCGACGACTACCCGCACCAGTTCTCGGGCGGCATGCGCCAGCGCGCGATGATCGCGATGGCGCTCTCGTCGAACCCGTCGGTGCTGATCGCGGACGAGCCGACGACCGCGCTCGACGTGACGATCCAGGCGCAGATCATCGAGCTGATCGGGCGCCTCAAGGACGAGTTCAACTCGGCCGTGATCCTGATCACGCACGACCTCGGCGTCGTCGCCGACATCGCGGACGAGATCATCGTCATGTACGCCGGCCGGGTCGTCGAGCGCGGCACGACGCGCGACCTCTTCTACGACCCGCAGATGCCGTACACCTGGGGCCTGCTCGGGTCGATCCCGCGGCTCGACCGGCCGCGCCCGGAGCGGCTGCACACGATCAAGGGCGCGCCGCCGTCGCTGATCAACCTGCCGCAGGGCTGCAAGTTCCGGCCGCGCTGCCCGCACGCATTCGAGAAGTGCCAGCAGGAGCCGGCGCTGGAGCAGCGCGTCGAGTCGCCCGGCCATCTCGACCGCTGCTGGCTCGACGTCGAGTTCAAGCGGACGCACCGCGGCGAGACGATCGCCGGCGGCGCGACGGAGGCCGCGTGAGCACGAACGGGAACGCGCCGCTCCTCGAGGTCAAGCACGTCCGCAAGTATTTCCCGATCCGCAAGGGCGTCCTCCAGCGCGAGGTCGCGGCCGTGCACGCGGTCGACGACGTCTCGTTCTCGGTGCGCGCGGGCGAGACGCTCGGCCTCGTCGGCGAGTCCGGCTGCGGCAAGTCGACGCTCGGCCGGACGCTCGTCCGCCTGCTGGAGCCGACCGAGGGCGAGATCCTCTTCCAGGGCAAGCACATCGAGAAGCTCGGGACGCGCCGGCTGCGGCCGCTGCGGAGCGAGATGCAGATGGTCTTCCAGGACCCGTACGCGTCGCTCAACCCGCGCAAGCGCGTCGGCACGATCATCAGCGACCCGATGCGGATCCACGGCATCGGCGACCGCGGCGAGCGCAAGCAGCGCGTCGGCGAGCTGCTGGAGACGGTCGGCCTCTCGCCGGAGCACTACAACCGCTTCCCGCACGAGTTCTCCGGCGGCCAGCGGCAGCGGATCGGGATCGCGCGCGCGCTCGCGCTGCGCCCGAAGCTGATCATCGCGGACGAGCCCGTCTCGGCCCTCGACGTCTCGATCCAGTCGCAGATGCTGAACCTGCTCGAGGACCTGCAGAACGAGTTCCAGCTGACGTACATCTTCATCGCGCACGACCTCGGCGTCGTCCGCCACGTCAGCGACCGGATCGCGGTCATGTACCTCGGGAAGATCGTCGAGCTCTCACCGGCGGAGGAGCTCTACTCGCGGCCGATCATGCCGTACACCGAGGCGCTCCTCTCGGCCGTGCCGATCCCGGATCCCGACCTGGCGGAGAAGCGCGAGCGGATCGTGCTCGAGGGCGACGTCCCGAGCCCCATCAACCCGCCGACCGGCTGCCGCTTCCACCCGCGCTGCCGCTACGCGACCGGGGTCTGCAAGGAGGTCGAGCCGCCGCTCGTCGACTACGGCAACGGCCACCTGGCCGCCTGCCACCACCCGCTGAACGTCGACGCGGCGCAGCTCAAGCAGGTCACGGTCGCCCCGAACACGCCGTTCGAAGCCGACGAGGACGTGCTCCCGCAGGACACGTCCGGACGGTCGAATCCGTCGGCAACCCCTCGTTCGAGGTAAGCCGATCGTCTAAAGAGCGCCCCTGGCCCGACCGATGACGGAGCCAATGGACGCAGCTGAGCGGCAGGAGATCCTGAACCGGTACCGGACGCACTCGCAGCGCTTCGAGGAGGTTGCGGCGCGCCGGCGCACGGTGGGGAGCGCGGAGGTCATCCCGCTCCAGGCGCCGCTGCGCGAGCTCGAGCAGGAGCCGACGAACCGCGAGATCGAGGTGCTGCAGCTGATCTCGGACGGCCTCGTGAACCGCGAGATCGGCCAGCGGCTGTTCCTGTCGGAGGAGACGGTCAAGTCGCACGTCCGCCACCTCCTCGCGAAGCTCCAGGCGCGCTCGCGCGCCCACGCGGTCGCCGTCGGCTTCCGCCGCGGCCTGATCGACTAGCTCGCGACGTTCTCCACAAGCACCTGTTGGTGCCTATGTGGACAAAAAAACGGGCGCCGCGTGCGTGAGCACACAGCGCCCGCTTCACCAAGCTTCCGGAAGCTATCCAGAGGCTGTGGATATCCCCTGAAGGGGGGATGCCCGTGCGCCTGTGGATAACGGACTATCCGACGGCTTCTACCAGGAGCGGGAATTGCCGACCGTGGCAGCGCGTGCGGCAATACGGGCGATCGAGGCAAGCATCTATGGACTCCCTGAATCGGGGACTGACGGCGACGCAAGCTTATACCCCTTTTGAGGGAGGGGCAAGGGTGCTGCGCAAGGTTTCGGCGCTTTTCGACCTGAGTCCCGCCGATCGGCGAGGCGCGTATTGGGCGGTGCTCCTCGCAGCAATGGCGAGCGGAGTCGGCACCGCCCTCCTCGTGACGCACTCCCCGCTCCCGTCCTTCTGGGCGCTTGCCGTTCTTGCGGCGGTCGCAGCCCTTGCGGAACGTCAGGCGGTCTGGCTCACGGAGAGGATCCAGACGTCTGTCTCGTTCCTGCCCCTCGTGTTTGCAGCCGTCGCCTTCGGCCCGCTCGCGGCGTTCATAGTCGGTGGCGCATCGCACGCCGTCGACTTCCGCCGCCCCTACCTTCGCTGGGCGGTCTACACGCCCGTCAGGGCTCTCACTGGCGCGTCAGCCGGTTTCGCTGCGGCGCAGGTAGGCGCTCAGCACGGGGGATTCACGAGGTACCTGGCCGCAAGCCTCGTCGCTTCGTTCGCCAATATCCTCAGCGACGGCATCTTTAACTGCTTGACCTTGCTGGTGCGTGGGAGTAGCGGCTGGGCATTCGCGAAGACGATGTTGCCGTTGTGCCTCGTTTACGTGCCGCTCTATGTCCCGATGGTCTCGCTCTTTGTTTACGGGTACTACCTGTACTCGTTCTGGATCGTCATCGCGTTCCTCGTTCCAGCGCTCGCGCTACAGCGCCTCGTACACCTCTACCAGGAGCAGCGTGACGCGAGCCGGCACCTCGAGGGGGCGAACGCTCGTCTCAGGAGTGCCAACCTTTCGTTTGCGACTGCACTTGTCGCCACGCTCGACGCGCGCGACCGATACACGGCTGGCCATTCAGCCGCCGTCGCGATTTACGCCCGTGACATCGCGGCAAGGATGGGGCTGTCGGCGGCAGACCAGGAACTTGTCCACCTTGCTGGCCTCGTCCATGACGTCGGCAAGATTGGACTTCCTGCCGGTTTGCTCGAGAAGCCTGGAGCGCTCACGCTTGAAGAGCGGCGTCAAATGGAGCGTCACTCCGAGATCGGTGAGCAGATCCTCCGCAACGTCGAGGACTACAGCGAGATCGCTTCCATCGTCCGGCATCACCATGAACGTGTTGACGGCCTCGGCTACCCCGACGGGCTCGGTGGATCAGAGATTCCCCTCTTGTCCCGCGTCATCGCGGTCGCGGACTCCTATAACGCGATGACCTCTGATCGACCCTACAGGGAGGCCTTGCCGAGTCGGGTAGCACGACTGCGCCTTGCCCAGGCCGTCGAGAGTCAGTTCGATACCTCCGTGGTCGCCGCATTCGAGGCGATCCTCGCCGCAGCCGACGAGGCGTATCGGATGGGTAAGAGCGCCGACTTCGCTTTGACCGCACCTCGCCGGGACGACGAAGAGACAACGCCCTCGCTGCGCGTCGCGTCGGTGGCGATCTAGGCGTTCTCTTCAGGCTGCGGCTCCCACAAGCGTGCCGCTTCCACGCGCGAGCGAACTCCGAGCTTCTCGAGCACGCGGTGGACGTGGACCTTCGCCGTCGACGGCGAGATGAAGAGCAGCTTGGCGATCTCGAGATTTGTGAGGCCCTGAGCGATCAGACCATGCACCTCAGACTCGCGCGCTGACAGCAAGTCGGTTCGCTTCACGCTGCGCGGCACCGCGAGCCCCGCTTGCTGCGCAATGGCGGCGTCTTTGGAGCCAGTCAAGAGGCGTACCAATTGGTCGCGAAGAGTTGACTCGCCGGCGAGGAGAGTGGCAAGAGCGGGGTAGGCGCGGACGGCCACAACCACCTGGTGCAGCGCTCCGAGTTCCAGAGTGCTCTTCGCAGCCGCGAGTGCTTCTGCTGCGTCTCCGTCCACGAGAGCTGCGACGGAACGGGCTACTGCCGCCCCAGCCGCGACCTCTCGGAGCGTGGAAGACAGCTCGGCCCCCTCGGCTTCGCTGTTGGCTGCAAAGCGATCGCCGAGGACAGCATGCGCGAGGGCCCGAAGGGCCAGGCACTCTCCCGACTGCACGGGCCTTTCAGCGCTTCCCGGGGCCACCAACTCGAGCGCTTCCAGAGCGCGCGCGGCATCGCCTACACTCAAGTAAAGAACTGCTCGCTGGTTCGCTGCCTGCGTGAGGGAGTATTCATCGGGCAGCTGCTTGAGCAGGCGATCGAGCCGGTTGAGCTCTCGCTCAGCTTCTGCGAAACGTCTGAGACCGATCAAAGCTCGAATCTCGTGCGGAAGAACATGTCGCTGGGCATAGCCGAGGCCGAAGTGTGTCGCGAGCGTGGTCGCAGACCGTGCGACTTGGAGTGCCTCTGCGTACCTCGCGCGAATGCAGAGAGTGTCTGAATAGACGGACAGGAACGCCGACTCCACATATGGGTCAGCGCCTCTTCCGGTCAGGCCGAGTGTCATGTGCGCTTCGGCGAGGGCCTCGTCAAAGTCGCCTGCACGCTGCGCGAGGATCAGGTGCCCACAGGCGAGTCGGAGCTGGCTTTCGTAGGAGCCATCAGCAAGCTGCTGGAAATCAAGGAGCACCTCGGCAGCTTCTGAGAGGCCCACGTCGGCGAGCTGCGTGAACCGCGCCCAGATTGCGTCCAGCTGTGTGCTCTTCTCGCTCGCAAGCTCTCGCGCGGCAGCAGCGTGAACTGATGCCCTCTCACGTCTCTCGGAGAAATGAGCAGCTCTCGCCGCGCAAAGATGGGCTTGAGCTCCCAGTTGGCCGTCGAGCCGGCCGGCGGCGCGCGTAGACAACAGGAGAGCCTTTTCGAAGTCGGCGTCCCGAAGCGCGAGTTCTGCTTCCACGTACTCCAGCAACTCCCGTGCGACGCCCGCTTCAGTCCCAGCCTTCAACCATCGACCCAGAGTCTCGGCGCGTCCCGCGTGGAGCAGATCCCATAGGGCACTTTCTAAGGCGGGAGTCACGAACTCCGCAACCGGAAGAGCTTCGGCCGCAGCGAGCGCCTCGTCCCAGTGCCCACCCGCGATGAGTGGCTTTAGTTCATGACGCACACGAAGGCGCGAGTCGGAGTTCTGAAGTCTCAGCAACACGACTTCTTTGAGAAGCGGATGGATCGACAGGTCTCCGCTCTCGCTCAAGATGACAATGCGTAGGGCCGCCGCTACGGAGAGGACGCGCTGCCAGTCGCGGATCAGTAGCCGGGCTACTTCAAGTGTGGTCACGGACGCAGCCGCGATGAGTAGGAGGGCTTCCTGAACTGCTTCGGGCGCAGACTCAAGCAGTTCCGTCGCGAGGAACTCATAAAGCCCGCGAGGGAGCAGTTGTCTGCGCGGTAGATCCTGCTCTGACCTCATCGCGGCGAGACCGAGCACCGCTGGCCATCCCTCGGCGCTTCTAACGACGGAGGGGTCTGCGAATCCGCGGCGTCCGAGCTCGAGAACGGTTTCGGCTTCCTCATCCGTCATGGTCAAGTCGTTGACGTCAACCTCAAGCGCCTCTCCATACACCGTCATACGCGGTTCGAACCAGGCTGGCCGGCGTCGGCTCGTAAAGAGGAACCGGATCGGCAATCCCTGGACGAGCGCGCCCAACAACTCCTCGGCCTCGGGCGTGTCGGCGGCTTCGTACTCGTCGACGACCAGGAGCAGATCCCTCGGCAGGCGCTTATGCGTCTGCACCAGCGCTCGCGCGAGGGGCTCCGGGCGTGGGTTCACGGCGGCGATCGACGCCACGCGGTTCGGGTCGCGATCCTTCGGGACGCCGACCCCGACGCCGGCCAGCAGGTGATCCAGCCCGACGGCCAGCGCGGCCACGTCGCCGGAGGCTCGCGTCGTGCGGTACCAGACCGGCGGGCGCTTCTGGCGGGCGCTCCACTGGCGTGCGAGCGTCGTCTTGCCGTAGCCGGCGGGCGCGCAGAAGAGCACCACGCGCGCGTCGGCTTTCTCGATCGCATTGATCAAACGGGGACGCTCGATGATGTGATCGAACGCCGACGGCTCGATTGTGAGTTCCTCGCCCTCGTCCATCGCCTGCCTGCGGAGTGAGCCTACGATCTTTGTAACCGGTGCTGCAAGCGGGGCACCCGCGTCCGGGGCCGAAGCGCCGGACGCGGGTTCGCCGTCAGCCCCCGCTGCCGGCTGAAGCCGGCGCGAGCTCCCAGGACAGGGGGTCCTCTCCCGTGAGCATCCTGAACGCGGCAGGGATCTGCCGCCGCCGCGGCACGCCGAGCTTCTGGCGCAGCACGTCGGCATGCGCCTTGGCAGTCCGCGGCGAGATCCCCAGGCGCGACCCGATCTCCTCGTTCGAGCAGCCGTGCGCGAGCAGGCTCACGACCTGCCGCTGCCGCTCGGTGAGATCCAGATCGATCGCGCTGCTGATGGTCGTCATGGACGACGAGGCTACGGACGCGGCCCGACCGGCTCCATTGACCGCAGGGTGTATTCGTCGAGCGGCTAGCTGGCGACCCGTTCGAGCCGCCGCGACGGGTACGCCGCCGTCGCCACGTCGACGAACGCCGACTGGGCCGGCGTGAGCTGGCGGCCGCGCCGCCACGCGAGCACGACGACGCGCGGCGGCACGAGGCCGTCGAGCGGCGCGAGGTGCAGCCCGTCGTTCCCGCCGAGCTCGAGCCAGAGCTGCGGCAGGATCGCGACGCCGAGGCCGGCGCGCACCATCTCCTTGATCGCGGCGTTGTCGTCGGAGCGGAGGACGATGTTCGGCTCGACGAGGTGGTGCTCCAGGAGGGAGACGACGGCGGCGGCGCTCCGGCACGTCCGGTAGGTGATGAGCGGGACGCCGGCGAGGTCGCCGAGCGAGGCGAGCCGGCGCGGCAGCTTCGCGTCCGGCCGCGAG
>JAFAIV010000139.1 GCA_019236545.1 Actinomycetota bacterium
GACGAGCCGTCGCTCTCGATCACGATCGGGATCAACACTTCGCCGCTCTCCGGCCAGGACGGCGACAAGCTCACCGCCTCGATGGTGAAGCAGCGCCTCGACCAGGAGCTCGTCGGCAACGTCTCGCTCCGCGTCCTCCCGACGCAGAGGCCGGACGCGTGGGAGGTCCAGGGCCGCGGCGAGCTCCAGCTCGCGGTCCTCGTCGAGCTGATGCGCCGCGAGGGCTTCGAGCTCACCGTCGGCAAGCCCGAGGTGCTGACCCGCGAGATCGACGGCAAGAAGCACGAGCCCGTCGAGCGCGTCGCCATCGACGTCCCCGAGGAGTACGTCGGCGTCGTGACGCAGCTGCTCGCGCTCCGCAAGGGGCGTCTCGAGAACATGGTCAACCACGGCACCGGCTGGGCCCGCATGGACTACCTCGTGCCGGCGCGCGGCCTGATCGGCTTCCGCACCGAGTTCCTGACCGAGACGCGCGGCACCGGGATGCTCCACCACGTCTTCGAGGGCTGGGAGCCGTGGCACGGCGAGCTGCGCACGCGCCCGACCGGCAGCCTCGTCGCCGACCGCCGCGGCGTCGCCACCGGCTTCGCGATCCTCAACCTCCAGGAGCGCGGCACGCTCTTCGTCAAGCCGGGCGACGAGGTCTACGAGGGGATGATCGTCGGCGAGAACTCGCGCGCGGACGACCTCGACGTGAACGCGTGCAAGGAGAAGAAGCTGACGAACATGCGCTCGTCGACTGCCGAGGAGCTCGTCCGCCTGATCCCGCCGCGGCCGCTCTCGCTCGAGCAGGCGCTCGAGGAGCTCCGCGACGACGAGTGCGTCGAGGTCACGCCGAACGCGATCCGGCTCCGCAAGGTCGAGCTCTCGGCGCAGAAACGCCAGACCGCCGCCTCGCGCGCGAAGCGCGCCGCAGCCGGCGTCGCGTAGCGCGGGTGGACCTTTCGCGCGCAAGACCACCCGTCAAGAACGCGTAAAGCCGAAGCTCACCCGGAATGGTGTGAACCACCTCGAGCGTTTTTCCGAATGAGATAGCGGCGAGAATGGAGAACCTGATGCCTGCGGTACACGAGATCTACGAGACGGAAGCGGAGCGGGTCGAGCGCTGGCGGGCCGAGGCGCTGGAGCGGGCCGGGTTCGAGCACACCGACGCGCTCGAGTTGGCGTCCCGCCTCGACGTCGACCTCCACGCGGCGCTCGCGCTGATCGAGCGGGGCTGCACGCCCGAGCTCGCGGTCCAGATCCTGCGCTAGCGGCACAATGGCGGCCGTGCCGGCCGCGCTCGTCGCGTACATCCCCTCGCCCTCGAGCGGCGTCTTCCACGCCGGGCCGCTGACGATCCACATGTACGGCGTGATGCTGCTCCTCGGCATCGCCGCCTGCGTCTGGCTGACGGGTCGCCGCTGGGTGAGCTGGGGCGGCGACTGGGACCTCGTCTACCGCGTCGCCCTCTGGGGCGTCCTCGCCGGGATCGTCGGCGCGCGGATCTACCACGACATCACGAGCTGGAATCAGGACCCCGCGATCCACGACCACTGGTGGGGCTTCGCCGCGGTCTGGCAGGGCGGCCTCGGGATCTGGGGCGCGATCCCCGCGGGCGTCCTCGCAGGCGCGTGGGTCGTCCGCCGCTCCGGCAACAGCGTCCGCCTGATGATGGACGCCGTGGCGCCCGGGCTCCTGCTCGCCCAGGGCATCGGCCGCTGGGGGAACTACTGGAACCAGGAGCTGTACGGGAAGCCGACCTCGCTGCCCTGGGCGCTGCGGATCGACGCCGCCCACCAGTCCGGGATCCTCCCGCAGTACCAGCACGCGCCCTACGGCTACTACCACCCGACCTTCCTCTACGAGTTCCTCTGGGACCTCGCCGGCGTCGGCGTCCTCCTCTGGATCGACCGCCGCTTCCGGATCCGGCGGCCGGCGCTGTTCGCGCTCTACGTCGTCTGGTACACGACCTTCCGCACCTACGAGGAAGTCCTGCGCATCGACCCGAGCAACTACTGGCTCGGCCAGCGCGTGAACTTCTGGGTCTCGCTCGGCGTCTGGATCCTCGCCGCGGCGTTCTTCGTCTGGTGGCAGTTCCTCCACGACCGCGAGCGCGCCCGCCCGGAGCCGGCCCGCCCGCGCCGCCGCGCGCGGGTGCGCCCCGCGCCCGGGGGACGCATGAGCGTCCCGAAGGGCCGCGTCCGGTAGAGGCGGTACCGTCCTCGCGCATGATCGTGCGCGAGCTCGACCTGGACCTCGACGCCTTCGCGGGCCCGTTCGACCTGCTCCTGACGCTCGTCCTCAAGGAGGAGCTCGACCTCCGCGACGTCGACATCGCCGCGATCGTGCTCGCCTTCCTCGAGCGCCTCGCCGAGCGCGACGAGCTCGACCTCGACGCGTGCGGCGAGTTCCTGATCCTCGTCTCGGCGCTGCTCGAGCTGAAGGCGCGCGGCCTCTTCCCGGAGGAGGCGGCCGAGCTCGCCGAGCTCGAGCCGGAGGCCGCCGCCGAGGAGCTCGCGCGCCGGCTGGCCGAGTACCGGCGGATGAAGGAGGCGTCGGCGTGGCTCCGCGAGCGGCTCTCCGGCGAGGGCGAGCGCTTCTTCCGGATCGGCCCCGCGCCGCTCGCCCCGGTCGTCGAGACGCCGCTCGCGCCCCAGGAGCCGGCCCGGCTCGCCGCCGCGCTGCGCGCGCTCGCGGTCGAGCCGCCGCAGGTCTCGCTCAGCCACATGGCGCTCCGCTTCCCGCCGGTCGGGCAGTTCCTCGAGCGCTTCCGCGCCGTCCTGCGCCGCCGCTCCCGCTTCGACTTCGACGCCGAGGTGCGCGGCCTCTCGCGGGTCGAGCAGGCCGTCGCCTTCCTCGCGCTCCTCGACCTCCGCCGCGGCGGTGAGGTCGAGATCGCGCAGGCCGCCCCCTTCGCCCCGATCCGCGTTTCCCGGCTCAAGGCTGGAAGCGGCGCCGGCGAAGCCGGCACCGCCCGGCCGGCACACCGAGTCGCCGTCGGCGACTCGGGGCAGGAGAACTCGAACAGAGACGAAAGGACCGTCGCATGGACCGCCCGCTCCGCCTGATCGCCGCCAACCCGCTCGACCAGCTCGCGCGGACGCTGGAGGCGCTGCTCGTCGTCGCCTCCGCGCCGCTGAGCACGAAGGAGCTGGCGGAGGCGGCAGCCGACGACCCGGAGCGCGTCGAGGCGGCGCTCGGCCTCGTCGGCGAGCGCTACCGCGAGGGCCGCAGCGGCATCGTCCTCGAACACGTCGCCGGCGGCTGGGCCTTCCGCGCCGCGCGCGAGGCCGCTGACGCCTGCGCGCGCCTGTTCGAGCGGCCGGCGCAGCGGAACCTCTCGCAGGCGGCGCTCGAGACGCTGGCGATCGTCGCCTACCTCGGGCCCTGCTCTCGTCCCGACATCGCGCGGATCCGCGGCGTCGCCGCCGAGTCGGCAGTGGCGAACCTGCTCGAACGGGGCCTGATCGCGGAGGCCGGCCGGGACGACGGTGCCGGCGGCGCGGTCCGCTACCGGACGACGCCGCTGTTCGAGCGCGTCTTCGGGCTCGAGAGCCTCTCGCAGCTGCCGCGCCTCGACGACCTCGGCGCCGACGCGGAGCAGATCCGCGAGCGGCTACACGCGGTCGCCGAGAAGCGGACTGCGTAGCCGGATCGCCCACGGCTCGATCGACTCGATCACGAGGTGCGACTCGTGCCACGGGTCGCGCGCGAGCTCGCGCCGGATCTCGCCCTCGTCGTCCGCCCAGACCGCGAACGGCACCCGCGGCGAGACGCTCGGCCCGCCGAAGAGGAAGAACCCGGCCTCGGTCAGCTCGTCCATGTAGGCCGCGTGCTCGAGCCAGAGCGTCTGCTCCTCGAGCGGCTTCGCCGGGTCGAACTCCGGGCCGGTCTGCGTCCGGATCACGAGGAACGTCGCCATCTGACCGCGGTTCTACCTACCGCGACGAAGGCTGCGCCGAACGCGAGGGCGACGAGCCAGAACGCGACCGAGAAGTGCCCGACGAAGGCCGCGCGCAGCGCGACCGCGGCCGTGATCCCGAGCAGCCAGCGGAGCGGCAGCGGCAGCCGCCAGAGCGCGAACCAGGCCGCCTCGAAGAGCGCCAGGTCGCGCAGGAACGCGCCGAACGAGGCGCCGTGCGTCAGCACGCCGATCGCCACGAAGACGAGCAGCGCCACCGCGTCCGCGAGCGCCGTCTTCACACGAGCCGCGCCGCGACGAGCGCGAGCCACGCGAGCATCGCCACGTAGAACGCCCGCTCGGCGGCGCCGAACGCCACTCGGCGGAGGGCCATCCCCGCCAGCAGCGCCGCGAGCATGGCCCAGCCGAGCGCCGGTTCTCCGTGCTGCGGGACCTTCAGCCGGATCGCCGCCGACGTGAGGCTCCCGAACGCGGCCACCGCGAGCAGCCAGTGCGCGCCTCGGGCGCTGTCCATCGGGAATTGCGTGATCGCCAGCCGCGCGACGCCGAAGACGACGAGCAGCACGACGACGTGCCGAGGGTGGCGCAGCGCGACCGCGAGGAGGAGCGCCGCGACCCCGCAGCACGCAGCTTGCGCCTGGTACCAGCGCGCGTAGTCCCCGACGCCGTACCGGCTCACCGCGTCGCGAACCGGCGAGTAGCCCGTCGGGGCGAGGTGCAGGTAGACGAGGCAGGCGACGCACGCGCCGGTGAAGACGAGCGAGAGGGCCGCAGCGGCGTGGGTCACCGCGCCTATCTTCTCCGTTGTGCGGCTGAACGCCTACCTCGCCCGAGCCGGCGTCGCGTCGCGCCGCGGCGCCGACGAGCTGATCAAGGCCGGGCGCGTCCGCGTCAACGGCGAGCCCGGGCAGCTGAACACGTTCGTCGCCGCCGCCGACCGCGTCGAGGTCGACGGCCGCGAGGTCGCGAAGCAACGGCTCGCGTACGTCCTCCTCAACAAGCCGGCGGGCGTCGTCACGACCGCGCGCGACCCGCAGCGGCGGCCGACGGTCGTCCAGCTCGTCCCGCAGGAGCCGCGCGTCGTCCCGGTCGGGCGGCTCGACGCCGACACGACCGGCGCGCTCCTGCTGACGAACGACGGCCCGCTCGCGCACCGGCTCGCGCACCCGCGCTACGGCGTCGAGAAGACGTACGTCGCCGACGTCGAGGGCGACCCGGACGAGGACGCGCTCCGCCGCCTCCGCGAGGGCGTCGAGCTGGACGACGGCGTCACCGCGCCCGCGCGCGCCCGCCGCCTCGCGCGAGGCCGCGTCGAGCTCGTCCTCCACGAGGGCCGCAAGCACCAGGTCAAGCGGATGCTCGAGGCGGTCGGCCACCCGGTCCGCCGGCTCCACCGAAGCGCCTACGCCGGGCTGACCGTCGACGGCCTCGAGCCCGGTGGGTGGAGGGTGCTCGAGCGGGCCGAGGTGGACGCACTCCGCGGTGCCGTGAACGCCCCGTAACAGGGGAGTGACAACCCGCCGATCCGCATTGAGGGTCGGCGGAAGCGCGGGTAGGTTCGGCGCGTCGTCAGTTCCCGATCCGCAGAACCCGACCGCAGGGGGAGCAATGAACTCGCTAGCACGGCGAGCCGCACGCGCGGCTTCGATCGCTGCCGTCATCGGGGCCGCCGCCGTCGCGGCCGCATGGGGTGCGTCCTCGTCGACAGCCTCCACGAGGACGTCGACCACCGCGTCCTCGTGTCACCTCGCCAACGGCATCCAGCACGTCGTCGAGATCACCTTCGACAACCTCCACTTCAACCGCGACAACCCGAACGTGCCGTCCGACCTCGAGCAGATCCCGGCGCTCGAGAACTTCATCACCGGCAACGGCACGCTGCTCTCGAACAACCACACGCCGCTGATCGCGCATACGGCGGACGACTCGCTCACGAACTACACCGGCCTCTACGGCGACCGCCACGGTCAGCCGCTCACGAACACGTACGAGACCTACGGCTTGACCGGCTCGGTCACGCCGAAGTCGTCCTTCTCCTACTGGACGGGGACGTACGGCCTCGACTCGTTCCCGAACCAGCCGTACTCGGCGACCGTTCCCGCCGCCGGCTCCCAGCCGTCGACGCCGCCGGCGCCGTGGGTGCCGTTCACGCGGGCCGGCTGCGACTTCGGCGCAGTCTCGACGGCGAACATGGTCCTCGAGAACCTGAACCCGGACCTCGCCAACGTCTTCGGCGCGGGCTCGCCGGAGGTGGCGCAGTACAACGCCGACACCGGGTTCAAGGACCAGGAGACCAACGACTACGTCGGCATCGGCGTCCACTGCGCCCAGGGCAGCTCGTTCTGCGCCGACGCGCAGGCCGTGAAGTACGGGCAGACGACGCCGTCTCACACGGCGGTCGCCGACTCGCTTCCGGACGAGCCGGGCGGCTACTCCGGCTTCCAGGCGCTGTTCGGCCACAAGTACGTCGCGCCCCAGCTCGGCGCCGGCACCGCCAACGTGACCCGCCACGGCTA